>JAOPVM010000175.1 GCA_025966215.1 Klenkia sp. | reverse complement strand
CGCGGTGATCTTCGCCGTCGACGTGGGCGTCCGGGACCGGGACCGGTTCGCCGGCAAGCCGGTGATCCAGTCGGGCACCAAGCGGGCCATCCAGGAGCCCGAGGTGATGATCCGGGAGGCACTCGCCGCCGCCCAGGACCCGAACGCCCGGCGCGTGCCCGGCGGCTCCGGCTCCGCTGACACCGCCGCCACCAGCGGTGGCGGCGGCCGCCCGAGCACCGGCTCGGAGATCCGCCGCTGGCTGCTCACCGGCGTCAGCTACATGATCCCGTTCGTCGCCGCCGGCGGGCTGCTCATCGCACTGGGCTTCGCCTTCGCCGGCTACCAGATCGTCAACGGCGACCCCAGCGCCGACGGCCTGAGCTACGCCCAGAACTGGGCACTGAACAACACGGTCTTCAACCTGCCCTCCGCCGGTGGGATCGAGGGGCTCAACGACGGGCTGCTCGGCTACCTCGGCGCGCTGTTCACCGTGCTCGGTCAAGCCGCGTTCGGCTTCCTGGTCCCGGCCCTGGCCGGCTACATCGCCTACGCCATCGCCGACCGCCCGGGCATCGTCCCCGGCTTCGTCGTCGGCGCGGTCTCCCTGACCGTCGGCGCCGGCTTCCTCGGCGGCCTGGTCGGCGGCATCATCGCCGGCTTCGCGGCCAGGTGGATCGCCGGCTGGAAGCTCCCCGCCGGGGTGCGCGGTCTGCAGCCGGTCGTGATCATCCCGCTGCTGGCCACCGTGATCTCCAGCGGCATCATGGTCGTGCTGCTCGGCCGCCCGCTCGCCGCCGCCCTCACCGGCCTCGGCGACTTCCTCAACGGGCTCACCGGCACCTCGGCCCTGCTGCTCGGGATCATCCTGGGCCTGATGATGTGCTTCGACCTCGGTGGCCCGGTCAACAAGGCCGCCTACGTCTTCGCCACCACCGGCCTCACCGCCGACGCCAGCTCCGGTGCGCTGATCATCATGGCCACCGTCATGGCCGCGGGCATGGTCCCGCCGCTGGCGATGGCGCTGTCCACCGCGATCCGCCCGAAGCTCTACACCGCCGCCGAGCGCGACAACGGCAAGGCCGCCTGGCTGCTCGGTGCCTCGTTCATCTCCGAGGGCGCCATCCCGTTCGCCGCGGCCGACCCGCTGCGGGTCATCCCCTCGATGATGCTGGGCGGCGCCACCACCGGCGCCATCGTCGCGGCTGCCGGCATCGAGCTGCGGGCCCCGCACGGCGGTGTGTTCGTCTTCTTCGCGATCAGCAACTTCCTGCTCTTCGTCATCGCCGTCCTCATCGGGATGGTGGTCGGGGCCGTCGCGGTGACGCTGGCCAAGAGCATCGGCCGCGCCCCGGAGGGGGCACCGCCCGCCGCCACCGAGGACGCCATGGTCGGGGGCAGCGGCACGACCACCCACGCTGCCGCCGTCGGCTCCGCCTGACACGATCAACGACGACACTCGACGCAGAGGAGCTCATCGCATGCCCAGCCAGACCGTGACCGTCGGATCCGCCGTCGGCCTGCACGCCCGTCCGGCCGCCCTGATCGCCGAGGCCGTCGGCAAGGCCGGGGTGCCCGTCACCCTGGCCACCGCGGGGGGCAACCCCGTGGACGCCGGCTCACCGCTGATGATCATGACGCTCGGCGCGAAGAAGGGCGCCGAGGTCACCGTGACCAGCGACGACGAGGCCGTGCTGGCCGACATCGCCGCGATGGTCCAGCGCGACCTGGACGCCGAGTAACAGCAGCACCCCGCCGGACGCCCCGTCTCCCCTCGTGGGAGGCGGGGCGTCCGTGTCCTACGGCAGGAGTGCTGCGGCGAGGCTGCCGCGGACGGCGCGGTCGCGCAGCAGCAGCATCTGGGCCAGGTGGTAGGCGTCGGGCTGGCCGGTCCAGGTGCCGCTCCCGACCTCACCGGCGGGGGTCAGCTCGTGGTGCCAGGAGCCGGTGGAGCGGTCCAGGAAGTGCGCGTCGCCGTGGGCCTCCCAGGCGTGCTGCAGCCCGGCGGCCCGCGGGTCACCGGTGACCTCGTGCCGGACGGCGGCCGCCGCCACCGCCTCGCACAGCACCCAGTGCATCCGGGCGGCGACGACGGGCCGGTCGGACCAGTCCAGCGTGTACGGGAACCCGGGGTGCCCGTCGGCCGCCCAGCCCCGCCCGGTCGCCGCGGTGAACAGCCCGTCGGCGTCGGTGCGCAACCAGCCCGGTGCCCGGTCGCCCAGCACCGCGGCCAGGTGCAGGCACAGCCGGGACCACTCGAACTGGTGCCCGACGGTCACGCCGTAGGGCCGGAACGGGTCGGCCGGGGCGTCGGCGTTGAACTCCGGCAGCGGGGTCCAGTCGGCGGTGAAGTGCTCGGGCAGCCGCCAGTCGGCCTCCCGGGCGAAGCCGTGCACGATCCGCTCGGTGGCCCGCAGCGCGTGGGTGCGCAGCCGGGCGGTCACCTCGGGGTGGGTGCCGGCCAGCGCGTCGGCCGCGGCGAGCACCGCCTCCACGCCGTGCATGTTGGCGTTGGCGCCCCGGTAGTCCTCCCCGGCGCTCCAGTCGGCCGAGAACGACTCCCGGGCCAGGCCCTCGGCGTCGTCCCAGAACCGGTCCTCCCAGACCGCGAGCGCGTCGGTGAGCAGGTCGTCGGCCCCCGGCACGGCCGCGGTGACCGCGCTCGAGGCGGCCAGCAGCACGAAGGCGTGCACGTAGGCCGCCTTGCCCCGCCCGGTGGTCGACTCGCCCCAGCCGCCGTGCTCGGCGTCGTGCAGCGGGCCGCCCGCGAGCGCCCGCACCCCGTGCTCGGCCAGGTCCAGGGCCTCGGTCGACCCGAGCAGCGCGGCCAGGGAGAACACGTGGGTCATCCGGGCGCTGATCCACGTCTCGGTGGGGCGCTCCTGGACCTCGCCGTCGGCACCCAGGTACCCGAACCCGTCGGGCACCCGGGAACGCGCGGCGAAGGCGAGCAGCGGTCCCAGCTCGGTCTGCATCGACCGACCCTAGGCCCGGCTCAGAAGGCCAGTGCGGTGCCCGGGTCGTGCAGCACGGCGCCGATGTCGGCCAGGAACCGCGAGCCGAGCTCGCCGTCGACGACCCGGTGGTCGAAGCTCAACGCCAGCTGGGTGACCTGCCGGATCTTGATCTTCCCCTTGTGCACCCACGGCATCTCCCGGACCGCACCGAAGGCCAGGATCGCCGACTCCCCGGGGTTCAGGATCGGGGTGCCGGTGTCCACGCCGAAGACGCCCACGTTGGTGATCGTGATCGTGCCGCCGGACATCGCGGCCGGGCTGGTCCTGCCCTCCCGCGCGGTGGCGGTGAGGTCGGCCAGCGCGCCGGCGAGCTCGGCCAGCGACAGCCGGCCGGCGTCCTTCACGGTGGGCACGACGAGCCCGCGCGGGGTGGCCGCGGCGATCCCGAGGTTCACCTGGTCCTTGACCACGATCTCCTGGGCCGCCTCGTCCCACGAGCTGTTGACCATCGGGTGCCGGTGCACCGCGAGCAGCAGCGCCTTGGCGACGAACAGCAGCGGGCTGATCCGCAGCCCGGCGAGCTCGGGGCGGGCGGCGAGCCGGGTACGCAGCGCCATCGTCCGGGTGACGTCGACGGTGAGGAACTCGGTGACGTGCGGGGCGGTGAACGCACTGGCCACCATCGCCGCCGCGGTGTGCTTGCGGACGCCCTTGATCGGGATGCGCTGCTCACGGCCCTCGATGCCGGCGTCGACGACCGGGAAGCCGATGACGGTCTCCTGCACCGGCTCGGCCGACCCGGAGCGGGCGGCGTCCACGTCGGCGCGGGTGATCACCCCGCCGTCCCCGGTGCCGGTGACCGTGGCCAGGTCGACGCCCGCTTCCTTGGCGTACTTGCGCACCGGCGGCTTGGCCAGCGGGCGCGGCGCCCGACGCCCGGGGGGCACGGCCTGCCCGGAGGCGGCCTCGGAGCCGGTCGCCTGCCGTTCGGCAGCGCGCCCCATCTCCACACCGCCGGGGCGGACCGGCTTGCTGCGCACGTCCGGGGCGGTCGCCAGCAGCGGCGGGCGGTCGTCCCCGCCGCCGTGGTCGGCCTCGGGCAGCACCTGCGGGGCGGTGGCCTTCTCCGCCGTCACCGCACCGGAGCGCCGGGGACGACGGACGGCCTCGGTGTTCCTCGGTCCGTAGCCGACCAGCACCGAGGTCCGGCCACCCGGCGCGGGCCCGCCGATCAGCCCGGCGGCCGGGGTGTCCTCGGGCGTCGCCCCCGGGGCGTCCCCGCCGATGTCGATGGTGATGATCGGGGCGCCGACGTCGACCGTCGTCCCCGGCTCGTGCAGCAGTTCGACCACGGTGCCGGCGTAGGGCGAGGGCAGCTCGACGGCGGCCTTCGCCGTCTCCACCTCGCACAGCGGCTGGTTGGTGGTGACGACGTCGCCGACGGCGACGAGCCACTGCAGGATCTCCCCCTCGGTCAGCCCCTCCCCGACGTCGGGGAGCTGGAACTGACGCAGGTCGGCCATCTCAGAACCCCATCGCTCGGTCGACCACGTCCAGCACCCGGTCCAGGTCGGGCAGGTACTCCTCCTCGAGCTTGGACGGCGGGTAGGTGACGTCGTACCCACCGACCCGGAGCACCGGGGCCTCCAGGGAGTGGAAGCAGCTCTCGGTCACCCGGGTGGCGATCTCCGCGCCGAGCCCGAGGGTGGTCTGCGCCTCGTGGACCACGACGCACCGCCCGGTGCGGCGCACCGACTCCTCCACCGGGCCCAGGTCCAGCGGGGACAGCGTGCGCAGGTCGATGACCTCGATGGAGCGACCCTCGTCCTCGGCGGCCTGCGCGGCCTGCAGCGCCGTCTTCACCATCGGGCCGTAGGCCAGCAGGGTCAGGTCGTCCCCGGCGCGGACCACGCGCGAGGTGAACAGCGGCGGCGGCGGGGCGTCCAGGTCGACGTCGGCCTTGTCCCAGTACCGGCGCTTGGGCTCGAAGAACACCACCGGGTCGGGGCAGGTGATGGACTGCTGCAGCATCCAGTAGGCGTCGGCGGGGTTGGAGACCGCGACGACCTTCAGGCCGGTGGTGTGGGCGAAGTAGGCCTCGGGGCTCTCGCTGTGGTGCTCGACCGCGCCGATGCCGCCCCCGAACGGGATCCGGATGGTGATCGGCATGGGCAGCCGGCCGCGGGAGCGGGCGTGGATCTTGGCGACCTGGGTGACGATCTGGTTGTAGGCGGGGAAGACGAACCCGTCGAACTGGATCTCGCAGACCGGCCGGTAGCCGCGCATCGCCAGACCCACGGCGGTGCCGATGATGCCGGCCTCGGCGAGCGGGGTGTCGACCACCCGGGCCTCACCGAAGTCCTTCTGCAGGCCGTCGGTGATCCGGAAGACCCCGCCGAGCCGGCCGATGTCCTCGCCCATGAGCACGACCGTGGGGTCGTCCTCCATCGCCCGGCGCAGC
>JAOPVM010000074.1 GCA_025966215.1 Klenkia sp. | reverse complement strand
ACCTGGTCGGGGTCGAACTTGGTCATCAGGTGCACCGAGCCGCCGCGCAGCAGCGCGGGCAGGAGCTTGGTGCCACCGACGTGCGTGTAGGGGGCCACCGCCAGGTGGCGCGGAGCCTGTGGGAACTCGAACCCGGCCAGCCCCGACGACGCGTGCATCACGGCCGCGGCCCGGTTGCTGCGCAGGGCCCCCTTGGGTCGCCCGGTCGTGCCGCCGGTGTAGTTCAGCAGCGCGGCGTCGTCGGGGCGGGAGAGGTCCTGCACCGTGGAGGCGCCCGCTCTGTCGGCCTCGGCCGCGAGGTCCACGCCGAAGTCCGCGGCACCCGTGGCGAACACGGTCAGCCCCTCGGGCAGCTCGGTGGACGCGGCCAGCTCGATGCCCCGCGCCGCGTGGTCGACGTGGTCGACGACCACGGCACTGACCTGTGCGTCCTGCAGCTGGTAGAGGTGGTCGGCCGACGACGCCAGGCCCTGGAGCCAGGTGATGGCCAGCCCGGACGCCTGGGCCGCCAGGCCGGCGCACCACGCCTCCACGCGGTTGGAGCTGAGCAGCGCGAGGCGCTCCCCGCGCTGCAGTCCGTGCCGGGCGTAGACGTGCTGGTAGCGGCCGACGAGGACGAGTACCGCCGCGCCCGTCGCCTCCCCGCCGTCCCAGCTGAAGGCGACCTCGTCGCTGCGGCGCCGCAGCGCCGCGAAGGCGACGGAGGCGAGGGTAGGGCCGTCCTGGGCTGTGCTCATGGGGTGCTCCTGTCGGGTCGGGCCGATCGGTACTCGTGCGTGACCCGGGCGACGAGGTCGGCGACCGACCGGATCTCGGTCACCCCGGACACGCTGTGTCCGGCGCTCCAGACGTCCTGCCACCGGCGCGGGCCGGCGCCGGCGCGGCCGCCGTACAGCCGTTCGGCGTCGTCGGCACTGACGTCCTCGCCGAGCCGTGCCGGGTCGAGTCCCGCCGCCTGGATCGACGGCCGGAGCATGCTGGCGGGGATGCCGGTGAAGGCGGTCGTGCACAGGACGTCGTCCATCGAGCTCGCGACCACCATCTCGCGGTAGGCGGGGGCGGCGAGGCTCTCGTGGGTGGCGATGAACGGGGTCCCCAGGTAGCCCAGGTCGCACCCGAGCACCTCCGCAGCCGCCAGCGCCCGGCCGTCGCTGACGCCACCGGCCAGCACGACCACGCCGTCGAAGAAGCCGCGGATCGCCCGGACGAAGGCGAACGGGTTGAGCCACCCGGTCTGCCCGCCCGCACCCGCGGTCAGGAGCACCAGCCCGTCGGCTCCAGCCTCGACGGCCTTCTCGGCATGGGCGACGGTGGCGACGTCGGACAGCACCAGGGTGCCGACGTCGTGGAGCGGCTCGACGACACCCGCCGGCGAACCGACGCTGGTGATGACCATCTCTACCTCGTGCCGGACCAGGACCGCCAGGTGGTCCGCCAGATCCGGCTGCCGGATGATCAGGTTGGGGCAGTACGGCGCGTGGTCGGCGCGCGAGACGGCGGCATCGAGCGTCGTCAGCCAGCTGTCCAGACCCTGCGGGCTGCGCGCGTTGGCCGTCGGGAAGGCTCCGACCACTCCGGCGTGGCAGGCGGCGGCGACCAGGTCGAGGCCGGAGACCCGCAGCATCGGCGCAGCGATGACAGGGACGCGGAGCCGCTCCGCGATCGACGGGGGAAGTGCACTCACATCCGCGACTCGCCGGCCTTGATGGCCTCGCGGATCCGTGAGTAGGTGCCGCACCGGCAGATGTTGCGGATGCCGTCGAGGTCGGCGTCGGTGACCGAGCGACCCTCGAGCCGGACCTTCTTCACCAGGGCGACCGCCGCCATGATCTGCCCCGGCTGGCAGTAGCCGCACTGCGCGACGTCACGCTCGATCCACGCCTCCTGCATCGGGTGCAGGTCCTGGTCGACGGTCGCCGGGAGCCCCTCGATCGTCGTGACCTCGTCGTCGGCGCCGAGTGCCCCCACGGGCACCGAGCACGGGTTGAAGGCCTTGCCGTTGATGTGGCTGGTGCAGGCCTTGCAGACGTTGATGCCGCAGCCGTACTTGGGTCCCTTGATGCCGAGCAGGTCGCGCAGGACCCAGAGGAGTCGTACGTCGTCGTCGGCGTCCACGGAGACGGTGCTGCCGTTGACCTTGAAGGTGTGCGTGGGCATGTGTCGTCAGTCCTCAGTAGGTGTGGGCGAGACCGTCGGTGGGCGCGGCCGGGATGGGCGGCACGAACGACTTCGGCGTGAAGAAGAGAGGCTTGCCGTGGTTGACGGGGAACTCCTTGGGCAGCGTCCTGGTGGCTCGCGCGAAGGCGGTGGCCACGGCGGCCGAGCTCGACGCGACCGGGAACTCACCGGCACCGCCGGGTTCCTCGCCGGTCGACGGCATCAGGATGATCTCCAGCTCCGGCGGCGTGTGCCACTGCCGGGTGTAGCCGTAGTTGTCCCAGCTCGCCTCGAGGAAGTGCCCGTCCTGGAGGTGCATGCTCGAGGTCAGGGTCATCGCCATCCCGTCCATGATCCCGCCCATCATCTGCGCCTCCAGCCCCTGCGGGTTGATGATGAGGCCGACGTCGATGGCGAAGACGACCTTGGTGACCCGCGGACCGGTGACGGCGTCGCGGACCACCCGGTTGGCCGTCTCGGGGCGGCAGTCGATCTCGACCAGGCAGGCGCTGAAGCCGTGGTACTCCTGGTGGACGGCGACACCCTGCGCCGTGCCCGCCGGCATGCTGCGACCCCACCTGCCCACCGACGCGACCTTGTCGAGCACTGCTCTGGCTCTGGGCTCGCGGAGGAACTTGCGACGGAACTGGTAGGGGTCGGAACCGGCGACCTTCGCGATCTGGTCGACGGTGACCTCGCGCGCGGTGGCGACGTTGGGCGAGTAGATGTTGCGCATCGCGCCGGTGTTGAAGCCGTGGTCGACCTCGGAGATCAGGTTGGTGGTGGCGCCGAAGTCGTAGTGCGTCGCCTGGGTCAGGGCATAGACGGTCTCCGAGAACCCGAGGTCCGCGACCGGCAGGCTCGCTGCCGTCGCGGTCAGGACGTCACCGAAGCCGTGGGTGAAGTCGGTGACGACGCCCGTGTGGCGCTGCTCCCAGCTCAGGACGCTGCCGGCGAGCACGGTCGCCCGGATCCGCGAGGTGGCCATCGGGTGCACCCTCCCGACGCGTGCGTCGTCGGCGCGGTGCCACATGAGCTTGACCGGGACGCCCATCACCTTCGACGTCTCTGCCGCCTCGATGGCCGCGTCGCTGAACGCCTTGCGGCCGAAGGAGCCACCACCGAGGGTGACGTGCACCGTCACGGCGTCGTCAGGCAACCCGATCCGGGCCGCGATCTCCCGGCGGGCGACGATCGGCGTCTGCAGCCCCGACCAGATCTCGGCCCGGTCACCGCGCACGTCGGCGATCGCGCAGTTGGTCTCGAGCGCGCTGTTGCTCGCGAACCAGAACGTGAAGTCGGTGTCCACGGTCCTGGTCAGCAGCGGCACCTTCGGCACCAGTAGCGGGATCTCGGCCCTGCGCACCTCGGCCAGCACGTCCGCGTCGGACTTGCGCCCCACCGTGCCCTCGGTCCAGTCCGCCCGGACCGCACGGACCGCCTCGATGCACTGCCCGAACGTCGCGGCCCGCACGGCGATGCCGGTGCTGATCCTGGCCACGTGGGTGACCCCGGACATCGCCTGGACCTCGGCGAGGTTGAGGATGCGGATCGGCCGGCCGTTGAGCTTCGGCGCCCGGCAGACCATGGTCGGGAGGGCACCGGGGACGTCCAGGTCCATGGTGAACTCCTTGGTGCCGGTCACCGATGCGCGTGCGTCGGTCCGTCCCTG
>JAOPVM010000128.1 GCA_025966215.1 Klenkia sp. | reverse complement strand
CGGGTTCACGTCGCCGGAGACCTTGGCGTAGCGCCGGCCGGCATCGTCGGGCACCCGCCACTGCGCGGCCGGGGAGACCTCGCCGACGGTCAGGTCGAGGTCGGCCGGCTCACCGGACGGCGCCGTGGCACCGCGGGACAGGTAGGTCGACCGGCCGCGCCACACCTCGTCGCCGCGTGAGCGCACCGAGGCGACCAGGTCGACCGTCGCGCCCGAGCGGTGCGGCCGGAAGTCCTCCGCCCACACCTCGAGGTCGAGCTTCTCCGACGCCAGCACCGGCCGGACGACGTCCACCCGGTTGCGCACGTGCACCAACCCGGGCAACGCCAGCGGAAACGCCCTGTCGGCCATCAGTGCGACCTGGAGCGGGAAGGTCAGCACGTGCGGGAACGACGGCGGCAGCGCGTCGCCGAGCGGGAACCGGCAGACCTGCGCGTAGTCGGCGACCTGCCCCGGGTCCACCTCGACGGCGATCCGGGCCAGGTGCGTGTCGGGGAGGTCGCCGCCGCGCCCGCGGGCCGACAGCGCGGCCTGGGCGAACAGCTTGGCCATCGACGGCGGGCCGTCGAGGACGACCGGGGTGCCCATCAGGCGCCCACCATCGACTGGCCGCAGACCCGCACGGTCTGGCCGTTGACCCCGCCGGACCCGGGCTGGGCGAGCCAGGCGATCGTCTCGGCGACGTCCACCGGCAGCCCGCCCTGCTGCATCGAGTTGATCCGGGAGCCCACCTCGCGGGTCGCGAAGGGCATCTTCGCCGTCATCTCGGTGACGATGAACCCCGGTGCCACGGCGTTGATCGCCCCGCCGCGGGTGGCGAACTCGGGGGCGTAGGCGCGCACCATGCCGATGATCCCGGCCTTGGACGCGGCGTAGTTGGTCTGCCCGCGGTTGCCGGCGATGCCGCTGGTGGAGCTGACACACACGACCCGGAAGCCGTCGCGCAGCACGCCGTCGGCGTCCAGCAGGGCCTGGGTGATGTCCAGCTGGGCCTGCAGGTTGACCGCCATCACCGAGTTCCAGCGGGCGGTGTCCATGTTGACCAGCAGCTTGTCCCGGGTGATGCCGGCGTTGTGCACGACGACGTCCACCCCGCCGTGCCGCTCGCGCAGGTGGTCGACGAGCCGGGTGGCCGCGTCGGGGGCGGTGATGTCGAGCTGTAGCGCCGTCCCGCCGATCTCGTTGGCGACGTCGGCGAGCGCCTGACCGGCGGCCGGGACGTCGACGGCGACCACGTGCGCGCCGTCCCGGGCGATGGTGCGCGCGATGGCCGCACCGATGCCGCGCGCGGCCCCGGTGACGACGGCGACCTTGCCGGCCAGCGGGTGGGCGACGTCCTCGGCCGGGGGCAGCTGGGCCGCCGACACCGTGACGACCTGGCCGTCGACGTAGGCCGACCGGCCGGACAGGAAGAAGCGCACGGGGCTGGCGATGGAGGCCTCGGCGCCGACGGGCACGAAGACCAGGTTCGCGGTCGCCCCGGCGCGCAGTTCCTTGCCGATCGAGCGGACCAGGCCGTCGAGGGCCTGCCGCGCGGCGGACTGCGCCGGGGAGGACGTCTCCGACGGCGGGTCGCCGAACACGAGCACCCGACCGTTGGGGCGCAGCCGCTTCAGGGCCGGGGCCAGGAAGTCGTGTGCACTGGCCAGGTCGGCCGGCCCGGTGACGCCGGTGGCGTCGAGCAGCACGGCCGCCAGCTTCTCGGTGTCCGCGGCCGGGGACGACACGGTGACCCCGGCCGCGGTCAGCAGCGAGATCAGCTCCTCGCGCAGTCGCCCCGCACCGGCCGAGCCGACGACGGCGGGGCCGGGCAGCAGCGGGTCACCGGGGGTGTGTCGACGCAGCACGGCCGGGCGGGGCAGGCCGAGCTGCCTGGTGACGGTCGTGCCGACACCGGAGTTCGCGAAGTCGCGGTACCAGTCGCTCATGGGGTGGGTCTCCTTCTCAGGACTCGAGGATGGCGACGACGCCCTGGCCGCCGGCGGCGCAGATGGAGATCAGCCCGCGCTTGCCCGGGCCCATCTCGTGCAGGGCCTTGGCCAGCGAGGCGACGATCCGGCCCCCGGTGGCAGCGAACGGGTGACCGGCGGCGAGTGAGGAGCCGTTGACGTTGAGCTTGCTGCGGTCGATGGAGCCCAGCGGGGCGTCCAGGCCCAACCGCTCCGTGCAGAACGCCGGGTCCTCCCACGCCGCCATGGTCGACAGCACGGTGGAGGCGAACGCCTCGTGGATCTCGTACAGGTCGAAGTCCTGCAGCGTGAGCCCGTTGCGGGCCAGCATCACCGGCATCGCGTAGGCCGGGGCCATCAGCAGGCCCTCGCCGCCGTGCACGTAGTCGACCGCCGCGGTCTGGGCGTCGACCAGGTGCGCCAGCACCGGCAGGCCCCTCGCCGCGGCCCACTCGTCGCTGGCGAGCAGCACCGCCGACGCCCCGTCGGTCAGCGGGGTCGAGTTCGCCGCCGTCATGGTGGCGCCCTCGCCCTTGCCGAACACCGGTCGGAGCGTCGCCAGCTTCTCCAGCGACGACTCCGGCCGCAGGTTCTGGTCGCGGGTGAGGCCGAGGAACGGCGTCATCAGGTCGTCGAAGAAGCCGCGGTCGTAGGCGGCGGCCAGGTGCTGGTGGCTGGCCACGGTCAGCTCGTCCTGGGACTCCCGGGTGACGCCCCACTCCTTGGCGGTGATCGCGGCGTGCTCGCCCATCGACAGCCCGGTGCGCGGCTCGACGTTGCGCGGGATGTCGGGGGCCAGCTGGCCCGGCCGGATCGCCGAGATCGCCTTGAGCCGCTGCTGCAGGGTCGTGGCGTTGTTCAGCGCGATGAGCGCGTGCCGCAGGTCCTCGTTCACCGCGAGCGGTGCGTCGGAGGTGGTGTCCACCCCGCCGGCGATGCCGGACTCGATCTGACCCAGGGCGATCTTGTTGGCCACCAGCACGGCAGCCTCCAGGCCCGTGCCGCACGCCTGCTGCACGTCGTAGGCCGGGGTCGAGGCCGACAGCCGCGAGCCGAGCACGGACTCGCGGGTCAGGTTGAAGTCACGCGAGTGCTTGAGGACGGCGCCGGCCACGACCTCGCCGACCGTCTGGTCCTGCAGGCCGAAGCGGGCGACCAGCCCGTCGAGGGTCGCGGTGAGCATGTCCTGGTTGGACGCTCGGGCGTAGGCGGAGTTGGAGCGGGCGAAGGGGATGCGGTTCCCGCCGACGATCGCGGCCGTGCGGGTGTCTGGGCGGGTCACGGAGTGCCTCCGTCGAGTGGCGGGCGTTGTCGGTACCGACGGTATCAGGTACCGTCGGTCCCGTGAAAGCCGAGGCGGTGACGGGACACGACGCGGGGCCGCTGCCCCGCGACAAGCGGGACTCCCGGTGGGACGCCCACCGGCGGGCCCGGCGTGAGCAGCTGGTGCAGGCCACGGTCACCGCGGTCGGCGAGCACGGCCCCGGTGTGGGCATGGAGGAGATCGCCGCGGCAGCGGGTACGTCGAAGACCGTCGTCTACCGGCACTTCGCCGACCGCGGCGAGCTGCACCTCGCGGTCTGCGCCCAGGTCGCCGAGCAGCTGCTCGCCGCCCTGCGGGTGGCCATGGCCGACACCGACCGACCCCGCCAGATGGTCGCGGCGGCCATCGACACCTACCTCGCCTTCATCGAGGCCGACCCCGAGCTCTACCGCTTCGTCGTGCACTCCCCCGTCGACCGCGACCCCGAGGCCGACCCGATCGCCGGGCTCAGCGAACTCGTCGGCGACCAGGCCGCGGCCCTCGTCGGGCTGGCCCTGGAGCAGGCCGGCCGGGACACCGCCGCCGCCGGGCCCTGGGGCCACGGCCTGGTGGGCCTGGTCCGCTCGGCCGGCGACCGGTGGCTCGGCTCGGTGGGCGACATGTCCCGCACCGAGCTCACCGCACACCTCACCGACCTCGCCTGGACCGGACTGTCCGGCGTCGTGGTCGAGACCCCCGAGAAGACCCCGCAGCACACGGAGGAGAACCGATGACCAGCACCACGCTCCCCACCACGGTCGATCCCGCCCGCCTCACCGAGGTGCTCGACGGTCGCTGGGCACAGGTCCGCCGCGACGCCCGTGAGCAGCTCGGGGAGGAGAAGTACGCCCCCGTCTACGGCGAGACCAACACCGAGGCCCGCGAGCGCATCACCGGCCTGACCAAGGACCTCGCCGCCACCGGCCGCGCCGCCCTGGGCTTCCCGCGCGCCTACGGCGGGCAGGAGGACGCCGGCGCCTCGGTCACCTCGATCGAGATGCTCGCCTTCGGCGACCTGTCGCTGATGGTCAAGGCCGGCGTGCAGTGGGGCCTGTTCGGCGGGGCCGTG
>JAOPVM010000121.1 GCA_025966215.1 Klenkia sp. | reverse complement strand
TGCGGTGCCGGTGCGCCCGCTGCACCCGCGGGTGGGCGGCTGCTTCCAGCGGCTGTAACGGGATGCCCGGGGCCCGCACGGGCGGCGCGACGAGGACGGCGTCCACCACGCCCGGCTCGACGCCGGTCTCGTCGGCCAGCGCCGCCAGGAACCGGGCGGACAGCGGGCCGGCGACCGGGTCGGGCGATCGCGCGATCCAGTCGGTCACCCAGGCCGGATCGACATCGGCGCCCACCACCGCCCAGGCGGTACCGCCCACGACGACGGCCCGCGCCCCGGAGGGCGCGGGCCGTGTCGTGACGCTGCCGTCGGCCGGGGGGTGCTGCCCCGCGGCCAACGCGTCGAGGAGCTGCCTCAGACCCGGAAGCCCAGGGCGCGGAGCTGTTCCCGACCGTCGTCGGTGATCTTGTCCGGGCCCCACGGCGGCATCCAGACCCAGTTGATCCGGATGTCCTCGACCAGGCCGGGACCAGGGCCGCCGGTGAGGGCCTGGCGGGCCTGGTCCTCGATGACGTCGGTCAACGGGCAGGCCGCCGAGGTCAGCGTCATGTCGATGACGGCGACGTTGGCGTCGTCCACCTCGATGCCGTAGACGAGCCCCAGGTCGACGACGTTGACCCCGAGCTCGGGGTCGACGACGTCGCGCATGGCCTCCTCGAGTTCCTCGAGGTCGGGCTTGATCAGCGGGGCCGCCGGGGCGGCGGTCTCGACGGTGGTGTCGGTGGTCTCGCTCATGCGGACTCCTCCGTGGTGGGGGTCGGGTCGGACGGCGTCCAGGCCCGGGCGCTGGCGTCCTTGAGGGCCATCCAGCTCATCAGCGCGCACTTGACGCGCGCCGGGTACTTCGACACCCCGGCGAACGCGACGGCGTCCTCCAGGCTGTCCTCGAGCTCGTCGGCCACGGTCGTGTCGCCCTTGGCCTGCATCAACCGGACGAAGTCCTCACCGGTGGCCAGGGCGGCGGTGACGCTCCTGCCGACGACGAGGTCGTACATCGCCGACACCGAGGCCTGGCTGATCGAGCAGCCCTGGCCCTCGTAGGACACGTCGGTGAGGGTGTCGCCGTCGACCTTGACGCGCAGGGTCACCTCGTCCCCGCAGGTGGGGTTGACGTGGTGCACCTCGGCGTCGAACGGATCGCGCAGACCGCGGCCGTGCGGGTTCCGGTAGTGGTCCAGGATGATCTCCTGGTACATGTCCTGCAGCTTCATCAGGCCTCCTCCACCGCGTCAACACCGAAGAAGCGCTGGGCATGCCGGACGGCCTCGACCAGGGCGTCGACGTCGTCGTAGCCGGTGTGCACGTAGAACGTGGCCCGGGTGGTGGCCGGCACGCCCATCCGGCGGACGACGGGCCACGCGCAGTGGTGCCCGACCCGGACGGCGACGCCCTGGTCGTCGAGCACCTGACCGACGTCGTGCGGGTGGATGCCGTCGACGGTGAAGCTGATCGCTCCCCCGCGGGCCACGGTGTCGGGCGGGCCGATGACCGTGACACCCGGGATCGCCTGCAGCTGGGCCAGCGCGTACTCGGTGAGCGCCTCCTCGTGGGCGAACACCGTGTCCATGCCCAGCGCGGTCAGGTAGTCGCACGCCGCGGCCAGCCCGACCACCTGGGCGGTCATCGGCACCCCGGCCTCGAAGCGCTGCGGCGGCGGGGCGAACGTGCTGCCCTCCATCCGGACGACCTCGATCATCGAGCCCCCGGTGAGGAACGGCGGCAGCGCCGCGAGCACCTCGGACCGACCCCACAGCACGCCGACCCCGGTGGGGCCGAGCATCTTGTGCCCGGAGAAGACCAGGAAGTCCGCCCCCAGGGCGGCCACGTCGACGGGCTGGTGCGGCACCGACTGCGCGCCGTCCACCATCACCAGCGCACCCACGGCGTGGGCCCGCTCGATGATCGGTGCCAGCGGCGGCAGGGTGCCCAGGATGTTCGACTGCTGGGTGACCGTGACGAGCTTGGTGCGCTCGTTGACCACGGTGTCCAGGTCGGACAGGTCCAGCCGACCCTCGTCGGTGAGGCCCAGCCAGCGCAGGGTCGCCCCGGTGCGCTCGCAAAGCTGCTGCCACGGGATGAGGTTGGCGTGGTGCTCCATCTCGGTCACCACGATCTCGTCGCCCTGCCCGACCGCGTAGCGGTGGAACTCGGGCTCCTTGGCGGTGACCGCGTTGCTCATCGCGTACGCCACCAGGTTGATCGCCTCGGTGGAGTTGCGGGTGAACACGACCTCGTCGGTCTGCGCGCCGATGAAGGACGCGATCGTCGCCCGGGCCTGCTCGTAGGCCTCGGTGGCCTCCTCGGCCAGGGCGTGCGCACCGCGGTGCGGGGCGGCGTTGACGTTCTCGTAGAACCAGCGCTCGGCGTCCAGCACCTGGCGGGGCTTCTGCGAGGTCGCGCCGGAGTCCAGGTAGACCAGCCGCTTCCCGTCCCGGACCGTGCGGCCCAGGATCGGGAAGTCGGCGCGGACCGCCTCGACGTCCAGCGGGAGCGGGGTGCGCCCGGTCGCGGGCGCCGGGGCGGTCGCGGTCATGCCGAGGCCACCGCCGCGGCGTCGGCGTCGGCCTTGAGGTAGGCGGCGTAGCCCTCGGCCTCCAGCTTGTCGGCCAGCTCCTTGCCGCCCTCCTCGACGACCCGTCCGGCGACGAAGACGTGCACGAAGTCGGGCTCGATGTAGCGCAGGATCCGGGTGTAGTGCGTGATCAGCAGCACCCCGACCGAGCTGTTCGCCTTGGCCCGGTTGACGCCCTCGGAGACCACGCGCAGGGCGTCGACGTCCAGCCCGGAGTCGGTCTCGTCGAGGATCGCGATCTTCGGCTTGAGCAGGCCCATCTGCAGGATCTCGTGACGCTTCTTCTCACCACCGGAGAAGCCCTCGTTGACGTTGCGCTCGGCGAAGGCGGCGTCCATCTCCAGCGCCTCCATCTCGGTGCGCACGTCCTTGACCCAGGTGCGCAGCTTGGGCGCGGTGCCGGTGACGGCGGTGGCCGCGGTGCGCAGGAAGTTCGACACCGACACGCCGGGGACCTCGACGGGGTACTGCATGGCCAGGAACAGCCCGGCCCGGGCGCGCTCGTCGACGGTCATCGCGAGGACGTCCTCGCCGTCGAGGGTGACGGTGCCGCCGGTGATCGTGTACTTCGGGTGCCCGGCGATGGAGTAGGCCAGGGTGGACTTGCCGGAGCCGTTGGGGCCCATGATCGCGTGGGTCTCGCCGCTGCGGATGGTGAGGTCGACGCCGCGGAGGATCTCCTTGGTCTCGTCGCCCTCCCCGACCGTGACGTGCAGGTCGCGGATCTCCAGCACGCTGCCGGTGGTCTCGCTCATGTGATGCCTCTCAGTTCGGGGTGGTCAGCCGGTGAGCCGCGGAGGTGTCGACGAGGACGTCGTCGCCCTCGACGCGGACCGGGTGGGTGGTGACCGGCTGGTTGGCCGGCAGGTTGGTGGGGGCACCGGTGCGCAGGTCGAAGCACGACCCGTGCCAGGTGCACTCGATGGTGGGGACGCCGTCGATCACCTCGACGTCGCCGTCGCTGAGCGGGTAGTCCTGGTGCGAGCACAGGTCGGTCAGTGCGTAGACCTGTCCGTCGTACCGGGCCACGACCAGCTCCAGGTCCCCGAGGACGACCGGCGTGGCGCCGTCCTCGGGGACCTCGGAGAGGGCACAGGCCCGCTGGAAGCTCATGCCGGCTGGAGCTCCGTGGCGTGCTCCTCGACGTCCTGCTCCTCGAGACCGGGGAGGGCGCCCAGGCGCTGCTCGATGGTGCCCATCAGCCGGTCGGCGAGCTCGGGGACGGCGATCTTCTGCACCACGTCGGCGAAGAAGCCGCGGACGACGAGCCGACGGGCGGTCTCGGCGTCGATCCCCCGCGAGCAGAGGTAGAACAGCTGCTCGTCGTCGAACCGGCCGGTGGCGCTGGCGTGCCCGGCGCTGACGATCTCGCCGGTCTCGATCTCCAGGTTGGGCACCGAGTCGGCGCGGGCCCCGTCGGTGAGCACCAGGTTGCGGTTGAGCTCGTAGGTCTCGGTGCCCGTGGCCGCGGGGCGGATCCGGACGTCGCCGACCCACACCGTGTGCGCCGCCTCGCCCTGCAGCGCGCCCTTGTAGACGACGTTGCTGACGCAGTTCGGCGTGGCGTGGTCGACCCAGAGCCGGTGCTCCTGGTGCTGGGTCTGGTCGGCGAAGTAGACACCGGAGAGCTCGGCGGTACCGCCGGGGCCGGCGTACTCCACGTTGCTGACCAGCCGGACCAGGTCCCCGCCGAGGGTCACCACGACCTGGCGGAAGGTGGCGTCCCGGCCGACGACGGCGTCGTACTGCCCGCCGTGCGCGGTCCCGGGGGCCCACTCCTGCACGCTGATCAGCTCGACGTGCGCGCCGTCGCCGACGAGCACGGTCACCCCGCCGGAGTACTTCGCCGTCCCCGAGTGGTCCAGGACGACGGTCGCCTTGGCGAAGCGGCCGACCTCGACCACGGTGTGGCCCCACACGACGTCGTCGGAGCCGGTGCCACGCAGCGAGAGGGTGACCGGACGGTCCAGCTGGGCCTCGGCCGGCACCCGGACGACGGTCGCGCCGCCGGCGTTGACCCGGGTCAGCGCCGCCAGCCGGTCCACCGGCTTCGGCAGACCCTGCAGGATCGCGTCGTCGGCACCGACGGTGGTCAGCTCGACCCCGTCGGGCAGGTCGGTCTGCAGCTCGAGGCGGGCGTCGGAGGCCGCTCCCTCGAGCAGCGGACGGACCCGCTTCATCGGGGTGAACCGCCAGGACTCCTCGCGACCGGTGACGACCGGGAAGTCCTCGGGGTCCTCGGAGGAGAACCGCTCGGCCGGCGAGCCGGTCGGCGTGGGGCCGCCGTGGCTGTGCGCACCCGCCCCGGCA
>JAOPVM010000096.1 GCA_025966215.1 Klenkia sp. | reverse complement strand
CACGGCCCGTCCGAGTCGACCGGGCAACGCGACGCACCAGGCGAACTCCTCCGCAGGCGCTCCCAGGGAGTCCGCGAGCAGGAGCACCGCCTCGATCGTGCACCCGGCGAACTCGACGACCGCCCCGGCGTCCAGCGGCCCGAAGTCGCGAGGGGCGAGCTGGTCCAGGGTCGCGTCCGGGGAGGCCAGGTGCCCGGACAGCTGGGAGGACCACGTGGAGAACGCCTCGGCCTCGGCGGGCGTCGGCTCCCGGACCGGGTCCAGCACCAGCGGCTCGGCGAAGGCCAGGAGCACCTGCGGGTAGGGCAGGGCGATCTCGGCGCGGGCGTCGTTGTCGAGTGCCTCGGAGCTGGCGAAGGCGTGCGTCTGGCCGGCCGGCAGCCAGAACGGCGCCGCCGCTGCCAGACCGACCGCCGCCCGACCGAAGCTCGCCCGCTGCTGTGCGCCGCCCCACTCGCGCTCCGTCGCGGCCGCGGCGATGAACTCGGGCACGGAGCCAGCGTCCTGGGCGTGCAGCCAGGACGACGTCGCCGACGCCGCGTACAGCGACCGCAGCACCGCAGCCCTCCCCGGCCGGGGATGACGGGGCGCGGTCCCCAGCAGGGTGCCGTGCGCCCCGAGATCACGGCCCACTACCTGGTGGCTCGCCACCCGGTCACCCCAAGAAGCCAGCAGGTCCGCCGGGGTTCGGGCACCGAGCCGCTCCCGGATGACGGCGGGCATCGTGGGCGTGGGGCGGGGCCACGGGAGAGAGGCCACCTCGCCGGGATCGGTGCCGTCGCCCGGGGCGGCTGCGGCGGCACCGTGTTCGTCGACGTCGGCGCCGAGAGCGGTCAGCACCGGCGACGATGCGGGCACGGTGTGCGGCAGGGCCGGCGACGGAGCCCACGCGTACAGCGCCGCTGCCGAGTTCAGGTACTCCGACCGTGACGCGAGGAGCGCCTTCACCTCCCGGCCGAGCAGATCCAGCGCTGCCTGTGCCTGCGGGGTGGTCGGCGGCTGGTACGCCCCGTCCAGGCCCACCAGGCCGGCGGCCTGGGCCTGGGCGACCACGACGGGCCGTACGAGGCCAACCATCAACGCCCACCACCAGCGGGGCGGGTGGACCTTGCCGTCCAGGGCCAGTCGCCGCTCGCCGCGGGCCCGCTCGAGTCGGGTGAGGCGCTGGCTGTCTAGCCGCTCGGCCGACGGGTTGTTGATCAGCAGCCCGCCGCCGATCAACACCTGCATCAGCGACTCCATCCGCTCGACGGCCGAGGCGCCGGGGCTGACGTCCTGGCATCGGGCCATGTAGGCCTCCCAGCCCTCCAGCAGGTCCGCGCCCAGCCGTCGTGCGTCGCGCACCACGCTGGCCAACCGGTCGTGCTCGTCTTCCGCGTGGCGCGCCTGCTCCCGAGTGGCGGCGATGAGCGCCTGCCCGTCCTCCTGCAAGGTGGCCCGCGCGGCCGCCACCTGGTCGAGGACCGCTTGGGCCTGCTCGAGTGCTGCGGTCTCCTCGGCGATCTGCTGACGCAGGCTGGCGATTCGCCCGAGGGCGGCTTCGCGCCGGCGGCCCTGCGCCCGCGCCTTGTGCTTGCCCCGGGTCATCGGAGCTTTCCAGCCGGCGGCAGCTGGAGTCGGAAGGTGGCCGAGCGCTCGTCCGCGTTGACCGTCTCCCGCCATGCGGCCTCCGCGGCGAAGGCGGCGGAGAGCTTCGGTGGCACCTGGACGGCCGGGTACGCCTCCCGCAGCCGATTGAACAGCATCCGCCGGTTGTCGGCCTCCCCGACCAGGTCGCCTATCTCGTCGAAGACCTTCTGGGCGAGGTCGCGGGTGTGCTCGATCTCCTCGGTTGTGCCCGAGGACCGGTCCCGGGCGGTCCGTTCGATCGCCAGCCGCAGCACGCCGGCCTGCGCGATGTCACGCTGCGCCTTCCGCCGTCGCTCCCGAAGGTCGGCGAGCTCGGCGGCCAAAGCCTGCTCGACCGCGTCCAGGTCTTCGGCGGATGCATCCCCGTCCCCGTGAACTGACACGGTCCGGAACCTACCGGCGCCCAACGACAGATTGTCCACTTGAGCTGGGGTCCCTGTGCATGGCTCCACCGGGCCCCACCGCGGGTCCGCCGCGACCGGGCAGTCAAACCCGCCTGGGTGACGGCCCGGTCAACCTCCTTGCACCCTGATGGTGAATAGCGGACGATGGTGTCTATTCACGGGGTTGGAGGAGCTATGGACGCGCGCGAGATCGACATGCAGGCGCTGGGTGAGCGGATCCAGGCCGCGCGTGGCAGCCGGGACTGGAACCAGACTCAACTCGCGGCTAAGGCGGGTCTGTCCCAGCCGACGGTGTCGCGAATCGAGAAGGGGCAGCGGCCGGTCACCCTGGTCGAGGCCGACGCCGTCGCCCGCGCCCTAGAGATCCCGCTGGACACGTTGCTGTACGGCAGTGGCGTCGCTGAGCGGGTGCTGGTGGCCCTTCGGGTCGCCGAGTCCTCGGCCGACCGGGCCACGGCCGTCGGCCCGGGTGTGGAGCTGCTCGAGCTCGACGAGCGCCTGGATGCGGTGCTGGCGGAGTTCCGGCAGGAGAGCCACTCGGCGCCGGTGCGGCCCCGGCGGTCTGGTTCGCCCACGACCGTGGGTGCACGTCTGGCCTTCGACCTGCGGCAGGAGCTCCAGCTGGGCGCCGCACCGATCACCGAGCTGCCCGAGCTGATCGAGGAGGTCACCGGCGTCGACGTCGCGACGCGGCCGCTGCCCGGAATCTCCGGCATGTGCCTAGACGACCCGGGCCGGGACACCCGGCTGCTGGTCGTCAACAGCGACGAGCCGGCCGAGCGGCAGCGGTTCACCCTCGCCCACGAACTTGGCCACCTGCTGTTCGGCGATGGCGCTCACGTCGACGACCTCGACGGGGAGGACCGCGAGTCCGAGACCCGCTGCCACGAGTTCGCCCGGAATCTGCTGCTGCCGCCGGAAGGCGTCACCGGCTGGCTCAAGCGCAACACCGGCGCCACCAGCGGTCC
>JAOPVM010000083.1 GCA_025966215.1 Klenkia sp. | reverse complement strand
GCACGGCGACCGGCGGCTGACCTGGGCGCAGACCGCGGAGCAGAGCCGCACCCTGGCCCGGGCGCTGCTGGCCCGGGGCGTCGGCCGGGGCGACAGCATCGCGCTCTGGCTGCCCAACCACCCCGAGTGGCTGCTGCTCTGGCTCGCCGCGGTGCGGATCGGGGCCGCCGTCGTCCCGGTGAACACCCGCTACACCCCCGACGAGGCGGCCTACGTGCTCGAGCAGTCGCAGGCCCGGCTGCTCGTGGTGGAGGCCGACTTCCTCGGTCTGGACCACCCGGCCGCGTTCGCCGCGATCTGCCCCGACTGGGACGGCGCGCACTCCGACCGGCTCCCCGACCTCCGGGGCCTGGTGGTCGTCGGGGGACCACCGGTCCCCGGGGCGCTGGCCTTCGGAGACCTGGTCGCCTGCGCCGGGCAGGTGGACCAGGAGACCCTCGACGCGGTGACCCGGGACGTGGTGCCCACCGACCCGGTGGCCGTGGTCTACACCTCGGGCACCACCGGCCGGCCCAAGGGGGTGGTGCACACCCACGCCGCCGTGGCGATGATGCGGGCCGTCGGCGAGGTCATGGACTACGGCCCCGACGACGTCGTGCTGGGGCACCTGCCGCTGTTCCACGTCTCCGGGCTGTTCTCCAGCTTCCTGCCCACCGTGCTCACCGGGGCGGCCTACGTCGCCCTGGACGTCTGGGACGCCGGGGTCGCGCTGCGGCTGGTGGCCGACGAGGGCGTCACCGTGCTGTCCGGGATCCCCACGCACTTCATCGACCTGCTGCACCACCCCGACCTCCCCGGCACCGACACGTCCCGGCTGCGCACCGGCTGGATCGGCGGCTCCACGCTGCCCGCCGAGGTGCTGGCCGGGGCCCGGGACACCCTCGGCATGCAGGCCCTGCTGCCGGTCTACGGGATGACCGAGCTGACCTCGACCACGACGCTGGGCCGACCCGACGACCCGGTCGACAGCCTGCTCGCCGGCAAGGGCCTGCCGCTGGGCGGGTACGACGTGGCGTTGGTCGACCCGGTCACCCGCGCGCCGGTGCCGGTGGGCACCGAGGGCGAGATCGTCGTCCGGGGCTACGTGGTGATGCGGGGCTACCACCGCGACCCCGGCGCCACCGCCGCGGTGCTGGACGACGAGGGGTGGTTCCGCACCGGTGACCTGGGGGTCTTCGACGAGCGGGGCTACCTGGCGATCACCGGCCGGCTCTCGGACATGCTCATCGTCGGCGGCTTCAACGTGCACCCCGCCGATGTCGAGCACGTGCTGACCGCGCACCCCGACGTGGTGCAGGCGCACGTGGTGGCCCGGCCCGACGCCCGGCTCGGCGAGGTGCCGGTCGCGTTCGTGGAGTGCCGGACCGGCAGCGCCACCACGCCGGCGGACCTGATGGCGTACTGCCGGGGCCGGCTGGCCGGGTTCAAGGTGCCTCGGGAGATCCGGTTCCCGGACAGCTGGCCCACGACGCCCACCGGCAAGGTGCAGCGCTTCCGGCTGCGCGAGCTGGCCGCTCAGTCCGCCTGACCCACCGACCCGCCGGCGACCAGGGCGGCGATCCGCTCCGCGGACAGGCCCAGCTCGGTGAGCACCTCGCTGGTGTGCTCCCCGGCCCGGGCGGTGCCTCGGTCGACGGCGGCCGGGGTGCGGCTGAACCGGGGCGCGGGAGCGGGCTGGACCGTGCCGTCGACGGTGACGAAGGCGTCCCGGGCCACGGCGTGCGGGTGGGACGGCGCCTCCGACATCGACAGCACCGGGGCGAAGCAGGCGTCGGTGCCCTCCAGCAGGTCGGTCCACTCCTGGCGGGTGCGGGTGCCGAACACCGCGGCCAGCCGCTCCCGCAGGGCGGGCCAGGCGGCGGTGTCCCACTGGTCGGGCAGGTCGGCGGCCGACAGCCCGATCAGGTCCAGCAGCACGGCGTAGAACTTCGGCTCCATGGCCGCGATCGACACGTGCTTGCCGTCGGAGGTCTCGTAGACGCCGTAGAAGTGGGCGCCACCGTCGTTCATGTTCGCCTGCCGGCCGCCGTTCCACTGCCCCCGCCCGGCGAGCTCGTACATCATGGTCATCAGCAGGGCGGAGCCGTCGACCATCGCGGCGTCCACCACCTGGCCCTGCCCGGAGCTGCGCGCCTCCAGCATGGCGGCGAGCACGCCGAGGGCCAGCAACATCCCGCCGCCGCCGAAGTCGCCGATCACGTTGAGCGGGACGACGGGGGGCCCGTCGGCGTGCCCGATGTGCTCGAGCACCCCGGCGACGGCGATGTAGTTGACGTCGTGACCGGCGGCCATCGCCAGCGGGCCCTCCTGGCCCCAGCCGGTCATCCGGCCGTAGACCAGCGAGGGCCGGCGGGCCAGGCACGGCTCCGGGCCCAGCCCGAGGCGCTCCATCACCCCGGGGCGGAAGCCCTCGATGAGCGCGTCGGCCCCGGCGACGAGGTCGAGCACCAGTTCCCGGCCGGCCGGGTCCTTCGTGTTCACCGCGATCGACCGCCGGCCGCGGCCCAGCGCGCCGGTGGTCATCGCGGCCAGGCCGTCGCCCGCACCGCCGGCGGGGATCCGGTCGATCGTCACGACGTCGGCCCCCAGATCGGCCAGCAGCAACGCGGCGAACGGGGCCGGGCCGAGCCCGGCGAACTCCACGACGCGGGTGCCGGCCAGCGGGCCGGAGTGCCCGGTCACCGGGCGCCCATCCGGATCGCGCCGTCGAGCCGGACGACCTCGCCGTTGAGCATCGGGTTGGCCACGAGGTGGGCGACCAGGTCGGCGTACTCCGCCGGTCGGCCGAGTCGGGACGGGTGCGGCACCTGGGCCTCCACGGATCTGCGCACCTCGGGGGTGACGCCGGCGAACATCGGGGTGTCGAAGAGCCCGGGCGCGATGGTGACCACCCGGACCAGGCTGCGGGCCAGCTCCCGCGCGGCAGGCAGGGTCATCGCGGCGACCCCGCCCTTGGAGGCGGCGTAGGCGACCTGGCCGATCTGACCGTCCGTGGCCGCGATCGAGGCGGTGCAGACCAGCACCCCGCGCTCGCCGTCGACCTCGGGCAGGGCGGTCATCGCCGCGGCGGCGTGCGAGAGCAGGTGGAAGGTGCCGGTCAGGTTGACCGCCACCGTCCGGGCGAACAGCTCCCCGGTCCGGGGCCCCTCGGCGGCCAGCCGGCCGCTGGTCGCGATCCCGGCCGCGGCCACGGCCACCCGCAGCGGGGCGGCCCGGCCGGCGGTGGCCACC
>JAOPVM010000063.1 GCA_025966215.1 Klenkia sp. | reverse complement strand
CGCCGGTGGCCAGTGAGAGGCCGACCGCGACGGCCGCCGCGCGCCGGGCCCCGGCCGGGAGCAGGACCAGGAGCGCGACCGAGGCCACCCGCCCGGCCGCGCCGGGGACCGCGCTCAACCCGGTCAGCACCAGACCCAGCAGCCCCCACGCCCAGCACAGGGCGGCCAGCGCCCAGGCGAGGACCACGACGAGGACGTCGGGTCCGCGGGTGTCCACCAGCTGCTGCGGGCCGGCCAGCACGGTGTCCACCAGTGCGCGGTCAGGGGTCGACAGGGCCAGCAGCACCCCCAGGCCGGCCATGGCCAGCGTCGTCGTCGCCCAGCGTCGCACCGTCACGTCGTCCTCCTCGGTCAACGACACTGAACACGCTCAACGACAGCAAACGCAACCAAGTGCACGCATCTGTGGACAGCTAACCTCGAGGACGTGCGGTGGGAGCAGCTGTTCGCGGACCTGGAGGCGCAGTTCGAGGTCGAGGAGTCGGCCACCGAGCGCGCCGAGGGCGCCTCGCGGGCCCGGGCCGAGGTGGGCCGGCTGCGCTGGGTGGACCGGCTCGGCGGCGCCCGTGGTCACCGGGTCGGGCTGACCTGCACCGGTGCGGGAGAGGTGACCGGCCGGGTGGTCGACCTCGGACCCGACTGGGTGCTGCTCGTCGACGAGCAGCAGCGCGAGCACCTGGTCGCGACGGCCACGGTCTGCGCCCTGGTCGGGCTGGGCGCGGCGACCACCGTCCCGGTCGAGGAGGGCGCGGTGGCCCGCGCCTGGGACCTGCGCCGTGCGGTGCGGGGCCTGGCCCGGGACCGGGCACCGCTGCGGTGCGTCCTGGTCGAGGGCACCGTGCTCACCGGCACTGTCGACCGGGTGGGCGCGGACTACCTGGAACTCGCCGAACACCCGGCGGACGAGCCGCGGCGGCGCGGTGCCGTCCGTCAGGTGCGGACGGTCGTGCTCACGGCCGTGGCCGTGGTGTCACCGGCGGTGTCGTCCCTGGGCTGAGTGCCCTCCCGTCACGAGGTGCGGGCGTCCTCGACGTCGGTCGACACCGGGGGCGGAGTGCTCCCGCGCGCCTCGGCGTACTTCTGGGCGATGAAGCGCTCGAGCTCCTCGTTCTCCACCCGCCACTGACCCCGACCGCCGATCTGGATGGCGATGAGGTCCTTGCGCCGGACCAGGGCGTAGGCCTGCGACCACGACACGTTGAGGATCTCCGCGACGTCGTCGAGGGTCAGGAAGCGCTGGGTGGCCACGGTGTCGGTCGTCTCCCTCGTGTGGTGGACCCAGTCTGGCACCTCGAGCCGTGACCCGGTCGAGGCAGTCCACACCCCCAGCTGTGGACAACCGCTGCACGCGTCCGGTCTCCTACGTCATCATCTGCGTCCGACCCGGCCCAGTGGGGCACGGGGGACGAACGGGGTGCGGGGAGCGGCATGGCCACGGGGACGAGCACCACCAGGGACGGCACAGCGGGGCCGCTGGAGGGGCCCACCCCTCGACGGGTGCGGCCACCCCGGTGGCTGGACCTGCGGCTCGTGCTGGGCGTGCTGCTCGTGCTGGGGTCCGTCGTGATCGGCGCCCGCGTGGTCACCGCCGCCGACGCCACGGTGCCGGTCTGGGCCGCCTCCGGTGACCTGGCGGCGGGGACCGTGCTGACCGCCGAGGACCTCGAGGCCACCTCCGTCCGGCTCGACGACGCCGCCTCGGCCTACCTGTCCACCACGACCCGTCCCGCCGGGCAGGTGCTCGGGCGGCCCGTGTCGGCGGGGGAGCTGCTGCCGCGGGCCGCCCTGGAACCGGGCTCGGACCTCGTGCAGCTCGCGCTCCCGGTCCAGGCCGGGTACGTGCCGCCCAGCCTCGCCCGAGGCCACCTGGTCGACGTCTACGCCGTTGCCGATCCCGCGGCCGGGGCGGGCGTCGTCACCGGCGACGTCGACCTGGTCGTCGGTGGCGCGCCCGTCCAGGCGGTGTCCGGCCGGGGGGACGGCGTGCTGTCCACCGCGACCACGACGGTCCAGGTCGTCGTGGCGGTCCGGGCCGACGACGCCCAGGGCGTGCTGGCCGCGATCGGCGGCCGGGCGCTGGTCGTGGTCGTCCGCGAGTCGGCCGACGGTCCGGCGACGGCGACCCCGGGGGCACCGGCTCCCACGGGCACGCCGACCCCGACCACCGCCGGGCCGACCGGCTGATGGCGCTGCAGGTCTTCACCGCGGTCACCGGCGCGGCCTGGGAGTCCGAGCTGGTCGGCGAGCTCGACCGGGCCGACCACGGCGTCACGGTCGTCCGACGGTGCGTGGACGTCGGTGACCTGCTCGCGGCCGCCGCGACGGGCACCGGGCAGGCCGCGCTGCTGTCGGCCGAGCTCCGCCGCCTCGACGGGGACGCCGTAGCCCGGCTGCTCGCCGCCGGGGTGGCGGTCGTCGGTCTGGTCGAGCCCGGTGACCACACCGGGGCCGACCGGCTGCGCCAGCTCGGCGTCTCCCGGGTGTTGCCCGCCGACGCCGATGCCGCCCAGATCGCCCGCGCCCTGCGGGAGGCGGTCAGCGGGGCACCGGCCACCGGCCACGACGTCGGTGACCCGAGGGCCGCGCTGCCCGTGCTGGGGCTGCCCGAGGACCCGGCGGACCGGCCCACCGGGCGCGGCCGGGTCGTCGCGGTCTGGGGTCCCTCCGGGGCGCCGGGCCGGACGACGGTCGCGGTCACCGTGGCCGACGAGGCCGCCCGGCTCGGCGTGTCCACCCTGCTGGTGGACGCCGACGTCTACGGCGGGGTGGTCGCCCAGGTGCTGGGGCTGCTCGACGAGTCACCGGGCATCGCAGCGGCGGCCCGGCTGGCCTCGGCCGGCACCCTCGACGTCCCCCGGCTGGCCCGGACGGCGTGGGCGGTGGCCCCGCAGCTGCGGGTGCTCACCGGGTTGTCCCGGGCCGACCGTTGGCCCGAGGTCCGGCCGCAGGCGGTGGAGACGCTCCTCGAGCAGGCCCGGCGGCTGTCGGCGCTGACCGTCGTCGACTGCGCCTTCTGCGTGGAGGAGGACGAGGAGCTGTCCTTCGACACGGCCGCCCCCCGCCGCAACGGCGCCACGCTCGCGGTGCTCGAACGGGCCGACACCGTGCTGTGCGTGAGCGGGGCCGACCCGGTCGCCCTGCAACGCACCGTCCGCGCCCTCGGGCAGCTGCGCGAGGTGCTGCCCGACGTCACCCCGGTGGTGGTGGTCAACCAGGTCCGGCGCGGACCGGTGCCCGGTGACCCCGAGCAGGAGATCGCCACCGCACTGAGCCGGTTCGCCGGCACCCGGGTGGGGGCCTTCCTGCCCGCCGACCGGCGGGCCGCCGACGCCGCCCTCGCCGCCGGCCGCACCCTCGCCGAGGTCGCCGAGCGGTCCGCGCTGCGGGTGGCGCTCCGCACCCTGGCCGCTGAGCTCGCCCAGGTGCCCGCGCCCCGGCGCCGGGCCGCCCGCCGACGTCGCTGAACCGGGTGGTCCCCGGTCGGGTGTCCCCGCTGCGCCCGCGCCCGTAGCGTGGGCCACCTCACCGGGAGGAGCACAGTGGTCGATCGCCTGACCTCGTTGGACGCGTCGTTCCTGTACCTCGAGGAACCCGACACGCCCATGCACGTCGCGGGGGTCCTGGTGCTCGAGTCCCCCCGCGGCGGACTCGACCACGAGGACCTCGTGGACCTCGTCCGCTCCCGCCTGCCCCTGGTGCCCCGGTTCCGGCAGAAGGTCGTGGAAGTGCCCGGCCACCTGGCCAACCCGGCCTGGGTGGACGACCCCGACTTCGACGTCACCTACCACGTGCGCCGCTCCGCGCTGCCCCGCCCGGGCTCCGAGGAGCAGCTGCTGGACCTGGTGGCCCGGCTCACCGCCCGCCCGCTGGACCACAGCCGGCCGCTCTGGGAGATCTACCTCGTCGAGGGCCTGGCCGACGACCGGATCGCCGTGGTCACCAAGACCCACCCGGCCCTGGTCGACGGGCTCGGGTCCATCGACATCGGCCAGGTGATCCTGGACGAGGTCCCGGTCCTCGCCGACCGACCGGCCCCGGTCGACGAGTGGCGCCCGCGGCGACCCCCCGGGTCGGTGGAGCTGGTCTGGGAGGCCGTCGAGGAGTACGTGCAACGCCCCACCGCGGTCCTGGACACCCTCCGGACCGCCACCGGCGACGTGCGGACCACCGCCGGCCGGTTGCTCGGCACGGCCGGCTCGGTGCTGTCGGCGCTGGCCCGCACCACGGTGCGTCCGGCCCCGACCAGCCCGTTGAACGGGTCGGTCGGCCGCCAGCGCCGGGTGGCCCTCGCCCGGGCCGACCTCGACGACCTCAAGACCGTCCGCAAGGCCCTCGGCGGCACGGTCAACGACGTGCTGCTGGCCACGATCACCGGTGCGCTGCGGGAGTGGCTGCTGTCCCGCGGCGAGCCCGTCATCGGGTCCACCTCGATCCGGGCCCTGGTCCCGGTGTCGGTGCGCCCCGAGTCCGGCGACGGGGAGTTCGAGGCCGGCACCCGGGTCTCCTCCTTCCTGCTCGACCTGCCGGTGGGCGAGCCGAACCCCCGGGTGCGGCTGGCCCGGATCGGCTACGCCATGCGGGGCGCATCCCACCAGGGCCAGTCGGTGGGCGCGTCCGCGCTCGTCGCGCTGTCGGGCTTCGCGCCCCCGACCCTGCACGCCCTGGGCGCCCGGGCGGCCAGCGGACTGTCCCGGCGGCTGTTCAACCTGCTCATCACCAACGTGCCCGGCCCCCAGGTCCCGCTCTACGCGGCCGGCGCCCGGATGCTGGAGGTGTTCCCGGTCGTCCCGCTGGCGCGGGGTCAGGGGCTGTCGATCGGGCTGACCAGCTACGACGGCACCGTCTACGTCGGGCTCAACGCCGACCGGGACGGCGTCAGCGACGTCGACGTGCTCGCCGACCTGATCGAGCAGGAGGTCGCTGCCCTCGTCGAGGCCGTCCGCTGAGGTCGGGGGGACGGGGTCGGTACCGGGGTGGGACACACTGGGCCCATGCGCGTGTACCTGCCGGCGACCACGAACCTCCTGCGCCAGCTGCTCCAGGAGGGCCGGCTGGTCGGGCCGCACACCGTCTTCGCGGTCACCCCTGAGCTGCGCGGCTTCTACGACCTGGACGCCGACGACGAGGAGCTGGAGTACGCCGCCCTGCTCGCCGCGGCGCGGGCGAGCCTCCGGCTGGTGGACGTCGACCCGGGGTCGCACCGGCGCCGCGTGGTGCTGGCCGCCGACGTGCCCGACGGTGCGGTGACCCCGCTGGGCGACCCGGACACCGACCGGGGTGCCGCCCGGGCCGAGGTGGAGCTCACCCTGGCCGAGATCGCCAGCGCACACATCGACGTCGCCGAGGCCGAGGACGACGTCCGGCGGGCCGTGGGCGTGGTGCTGGAGGCCGACCTGGGCAGTGCGGACGCCCAGTTCGTGGTCGACCAGGCCGAGGGTCACGAGCTGGCCTGGTACGCGACCCAGGAGATCGGGCCGGCGCTCGACCTGCTCTGATCCTTCACGGGGCACGGTGACGGCCCGCGGTCGCCGTGCCGGCGACCGCGACGTCGGCGGCCGGGGTGGGGGACCGGGCGACCTGCACCCGGACCGGCACCCCGCCCAGCACCGCCCACCCGGAGCGGGGCCGCGGTGGCAGGGGCGCCCGCGGCAGCCGCAGCCCGAGCAGCTCCGCGTCCCCGCGCGC
>JAOPVM010000061.1 GCA_025966215.1 Klenkia sp. | reverse complement strand
GCATCCCGACCCGCGGCGCCCCGCTCGCCCGCCGGCTGGCTGCCCGGATCGAGGCGTTCACCGGCACCGCCGTGGACGTCGGCACCGTCGACATCACCCTCTACCGCGACGACCTGCGGCTGCGCGGAGTCCGCGCGCTGGAGGACACCCGCCTGCCGGAGTCCGGCATCGACGGCCGGCTGGTCGTCCTGGTGGACGACGTCCTCTTCTCCGGCCGTTCGGTCCGGGCTGCGTTGGACGGGCTGCGTGACGTCGGCCGGCCCCGTGCGGTGCAGCTGGCGGTGCTGGTCGACCGCGGGCACCGGGAGCTGCCGATCAAGGCCGACTTCGTCGGCAAGAACGTGCCCACCGCGCGGAGCCAGCAGGTCAAGGTGCGGTTGGCCGAGGTCGACGGCGAGGACGGCGTGACGATCACCGGGGGCGACCGGTGAAGCGCCACCTGCTGGAGGCCGCCGACCTGGACCGGGCCGATGCGACCCTGGTGCTGGACACCGCGGCGCAGATCGAGTCCGCGCTGGCCGGCCGTGAGGTCAAGAAGCTGCCCACGCTGCGCGGGCGGACGGTGGTCAACCTCTTCTTCGAGGACTCCACCCGCACCCGGATCAGCTTCGAGCTGGCCGCCAAGCGGCTCTCCGCCGACGTGATCAACTTCTCGGCCAAGGGCTCCAGCGTCTCCAAGGGCGAGAGCCTCAAGGACACCGCGCTGACCCTGGAGGCGATGGGGGCCGACGGCATCGTCGTCCGGCACGGGTCCTCCGGTGCCCCGCACCGGCTGGCCACCTGGGTGGCCGGCAGCGTGGTCAACGCCGGCGACGGCACCCACGAGCACCCCACCCAGGCACTGCTGGACGCCTACACGATCCGGCAGCGGCTGGGCAGGCTCGAGGGCGTGCAGGTGGTGATCACCGGCGACGTGCTGCACAGCCGGGTGGCCCGCTCCAACGTCTGGTTGCTGCACACCCTGGGCGCCGAGGTCACCCTCGTGGCCCCACCCACGCTGCTCCCGGTCGGCGTCGGTTCCTGGCCGGTGACGGTCTCCTACGACCTGGACGCGGTCCTGCCCGGCGCGGACGTCGTGATGATGCTGCGCGTGCAGGCCGAGCGGATGAACGCCTCGTTCTTCCCCTCGGCCCGGGAGTACAGCCGCCGCTACGGTCTGGACGCCGACCGGATGGCCCGACTGGGCGAGGACGCCATCGTCATGCACCCGGGCCCGATGAACCGCGGCATGGTGATCGCCGCGGACGTGGCCGACTCACCCCGCTCGACGATCGTCGAGCAGGTCGGCAACGGCGTCAGCGTGCGCATGGCCGTCCTGTACCTGCTGCTCGGAGGCCCGGCATGACCATCCTCATCACGAACGTGCGGCCCTACGGCGAGGACCCCGTCGACGTCCTCGTGGCGGACGGCGTCATCGCCGCGATCGGGGCCGACCTGTCCTCCACCGCGCAGACCCTCGACGGCGCCGGGCTGATCGCTCTGCCCGGCCTGGTCGACCTGCACACCCACCTGCGCGAGCCCGGCCGGGAGGACACCGAGACGGTGCTCACCGGCTCCCGTGCCGCCGCGCTGGGTGGTTTCACCGCGGTGCACGCCATGGCCAACACCGACCCGGTCGCCGACACCGCCGGCGTCGTGGAGCAGGTCTGGCGGCTGGGCCAGCAGGCCGGGCTGGTCGACGTCGTCCCGGTCGGGGCGGTGACCGTCGGACTGGGCGGCACCCAGCTGGCCGAGCTCGGCGCGATGGCCGACAGCGCCGCGACCGTGCGGGTGTTCTCCGACGACGGGAAGTGCGTCTCGGACCCCGCACTGATGCGCCGCGCGCTGGAGTACGTCAAGGCGCTGGACGGCGTCGTCGCCCAGCACGCCGAGGAGCCCCGGCTGACCGTGGGCGCCCAGATGCACGAGGGCGACCGCTCGGCCCGGCTCGGGCTCACCGGCTGGCCCGCGGTCGCCGAGGAGGCGATCATCGCCCGCGACGTGCTGCTCGCCGAGCACGTGGGCGCCCGGCTGCACGTCTGCCACGTGTCGACGGCGGGCTCGGTGGAGCTGATCCGCTGGGCCAAGTCGCGCGGGGTGCAGGTCACCGCCGAGGTCACCCCGCACCACCTGCTGCTCACCGACGCACAGGCCGAGGGCTACGACGCGACGTTCAAGGTCAACCCGCCGCTGCGCACCGCCGAGGACGTCGCGGCGCTGCGGGCCGGGCTGGCCGACGGGACGATCGACGCCGTCGCCACCGACCACGCCCCGCACGCCGGTGAGGACAAGGAGTGCGAGTGGGCCGCCGCCCGGCCCGGGATGCTCGGGCTGGAGCAGGCGCTGTCCGTCGTGGTCGGCACCATGGTCGACACCGGGTTGCTCACCTGGCGGGAGGTGGCCGACCGGATGTCCGTGCGGCCCGCGGAGATCGGGCGGCTGACCCACCAGGGTCGGCCGATCGCCGTGGGCGAGCCGGCGAACCTGGTGCTCCTCGACCCCACTGCCCGCGCCGTCGTCGACCCGGCGGCGCTGGCCAGCAAGAGCCGCAACAGCCCCTACGCCGGCCGGGAGCTGCCCGGCAGGGTGGTCCACACGCTGTTGCGCGGAGAATTGTCGGTACGCGATGGGAAGGTCCAGAAGTGAGTGACGCACTGCTCGTGCTCGAGGACGGCCGGACGTTCCGCGGCGAGTCCTACGGGGCCACCGGGACGACGGTCGGCGAGGCGGTGTTCTCCACCGGGATGACCGGTTACCAGGAGACGCTGACCGACCCCAGCTACCACCGCCAGGTGGTGGTGATGACGGCCCCGCACATCGGCAACACCGGGGTCAACGACTCCGACGACGAGTCCCGCCGCATCTGGGTGGCCGGCTTCGTCGTGCGCGACCCCGCCCGCCGCCCGGCGAACTGGCGCTCCACCGGCACGCTGGACGACGAGCTGGTCAGCAACGGGGTCGTGGGCATCAGCGGGGTGGACACCCGGGCGCTGACCCGGCACCTGCGCGACCGCGGCGCCATGCGGGTGGGCATCTCCACCGAGCTGCTGGACGCCGACGAGCTGCTGGCCCGGGTGCTCGCCGCACCCTCGATGAGCGGCGCCGACCTCGCGCCCGAGGTCACCACCGAGCAGGCCTACGTCGTCCCCGCGGTGGGGGAGCGGAAGTACACGATCGCCGCACTGGACCTCGGCATCAAGTCCGCCACCCCGCGGCACCTGGCCCAGCTCGGCGTGGAGACCCACGTGCTGCCGGCCACGGCCACCGCCGCCGAGCTGCTGGCCGCCGGCCCCGACGGGGTCTTCCTGTCCAACGGACCCGGCGACCCGGCGGCCAGCGACTACGCCGTGGAGGCCGTGCAGGGCGTGCTCGACGCCCGCCGACCGCTCTTCGGCATCTGCTTCGGCAACCAGATCCTCGGTCGCGCGCTGGGGCTGGGCACCTACAAGCTGCCCTTCGGCCACCGCGGGCTGAACCAACCGGTGCTCGACCGGGTCACCGACTCGGTGCGGGTCACCAGCCAGAACCACGGCTTCGCCGTCGATGCCCCGCTCGACCGCGCCTCCGACACCCCCTACGGGCGGGTCGAGGTCAGCCACGTCGGGCTCAACGACCAGGTCGTCGAGGGTCTGCGCTGCCTCGACGTCCCCGCGTTCAGCGTCCAGTTCCACCCCGAGGCCGCCGCCGGCCCGCACGACGCCGCGCCCCTCTTCCAGCGCTTCGTGGATCTCATGGAGGACAACCGTGCCGAAGCGTGACGACATCTCCCACGTGATGGTGATCGGCTCTGGGCCGATCGTCATCGGCCAGGCCTGCGAGTTCGACTACTCCGGCACCCAGGCATGCCGGGTGCTCAAGGCCGAGGGCCTGCGGGTCAGCCTGGTCAACAGC
>JAOPVM010000005.1 GCA_025966215.1 Klenkia sp. | reverse complement strand
CGGTCCGCGACGCCGCCCGCGCGGCCCGCACCCCGGCCGTCGTCGTCGGCAACGGCGGGGAGGGCGAACCGGCCGCGGCCAAGGACGCCACCCTGCTGGCCCGCTCCCCGCACCTGGTGCTCGACGGGCTGCAGCTGGCCGCCCGGGTGGTCGGCGCGGACACCGTGGTGCTGGCCGTCGGCCACCACCAGCTGCCGGCCCTGGACCGGGCGCTCGCCGAGCGGGGCGACCGAGGCCGGGTGCAGCTGGTCGGGCTGGCCGACCGGTTCCTGGCCGGGGAGGAGACCGCCCTGGTCGCCGCGGTCGACGGCGGTCCGCCGCTGCCACGGGGCAAGAACCCCCCGGTCTGGCTGCGCGGGGTGCAGCGGCGCCCCACCCTGGTGCAGAACGTGGAGACGCTGGCCCGGCTGGCCCTGCTGGCCCGCGGGGAGGCCGCCGCCGGGCACACGCTGGTCACCCGGCACCAGCACACCGTCGACGTCGCCGAGGTGCCGCTGGGAGCCCGGCTCGGCGACGTGCTGCAGGTCGACGCCGGCGTCCGGGCGGTGCTCGTGGGCGGCTACCACGGCAGCTGGCTGCCGGCCCACGTCGCCGCCGACGTCACCCTGGACCCCGCCGGGCTCGCCGCCCACGGAGCCGCCCTGGGCGCCGGCGTGCTCGCCGCACTGCCCACCGACCGGTGCGGTCTGCGCGAGAGCGCGAACGTGCTCGGCCACCTGGCGGCCCAGTCCGCCGGTCAGTGCGGGCCCTGCCTCAACGGCCTCCCCCGCATCGCCGTGGCCCTGGACCGGCTGGCCCGCCCGGGCCCGGCACCGCCGGGTCTGCTGGACGACGTCGCGCGCTGGTCGGGCCTGGTCGTCGGCCGGGGCGCGTGCAGCCACCCCGACGGCAGCGTCCGGTTCGTGGCCAGCGCGCTGCGGGTGTTCGCCCCGGAGCTCACCGCGCACGCCGCGGGCCGGTGCAGCGGAGCGCCGTCGGCCCGCTCGTTCCTGCCCGTGCCCGGGGTGACCCGGTGAGCGACCGGCTGCGGGTGGACCCGATCGGCTGCCAGGGGCACGGCGTGTGCGCCGAGCTGCTGCCCGAGGCGATCGCCCTGGACGAGTGGGGCTACCCGGTGCTGGCCCCGGGTGGGCTGCCGGACGGGCTGCGTCGTCCGGCCCGCCGGGCGGTCGCCGCCTGCCCGGCACGGGCCCTGCACCTGGACCGGGACCGCGGTGCGGCCGACTCCGGTCGCTCGGCAGGTCGACAGACACCTCCTGGGGTGCTCACAGGGAACGCGCAGGGAGGGCTCCCACAGTGACGGCCATGACCGCGACGATCCCCACCTCGACAGGCTCCCGGGCGCAGCTCACCCGACCGGACGGCAGCGCCCTGCGGGTGCTGGTCGTCGACGACGAGCGCTCGATCTGCGAGCTGCTCTCCATGGCCCTGCGCTACGAGGGCTGGGACGTCAGGACCGCCTCCGACGGCACCGAGGCCGTCAAGGCCGCCCGGGAGTTCCGCCCCGACGCCGTCGTGCTGGACGTGATGCTCCCCGACATGGACGGCCTCGAGGTGCTGCGCCGGGTGCGGGCGGACCAGCCGCTGGTGCCGGTGGTCTTCCTGACCGCCAAGGACGCCCTGGAGGACCGCATCGCCGGGCTCACCGCCGGCGGCGACGACTACGTGACCAAGCCGTTCAGCCTCGAGGAGGTCGCGGCCCGGCTGCGCGGCCTGCTGCGCCGCACCTCCCGGGTGGTGGCCGACGACGGCCTGCTCGTGGTCGGCGACCTCACCCTGGACGAGGAGTCCCACGAGGTCACCCGCAGCGGCGACGACGTGCGGCTGACCGCGACGGAGTTCGAGCTGCTCCGCTACCTGATGCGCAACCCCAAGCGGGTGCTGTCCAAGGCCCAGATCCTGGACCGCGTGTGGCAGTACGACTTCGGCGGCCAGGGCAACATCGTCGAGCTCTACATCTCCTACCTCCGCCGCAAGATCGACGCCGGTCGCTCCCCGATGATCCACACGCTGCGGGGCGCCGGGTACGTGATCAAGCCCGCCGTCTGACCCCCGAGTGACCCCCACCGCGCCAGCGACGTCACCCCCCGGTCACCGCCGGCGGCTGTCGTTGCAGGCGCGGCTGCTGGTGGCCTTCCTCGTCCCCACGGTCGTGGTGCTGGCCCTGGTGGGGCTGGTCTCCACCCTGACCCTGCGCCACCAGCTGGTCAGCCAGGTCGACGAGCGGCTGGCCGCCGCGGACTACCGGGCCACCGAGACCGCCCAGGGGTACGGCCCGCCCAGCGGCGCCCCGCAGAGCGTCGACGGCGACGGCGACGAGCCGGACTTCCTCGACGTCCGCGGCCAGGGCGCCGGCACGCTCACCGCCCGGGTCGTCGACGGGGAGTGCGCGACCTCGACCGTGCTCGGCGACCGGTTCGCGACCACCACGCTCACCGCCGGGCAGGGCGCGACCGTGGCCGCCGTCGACCCCGGCAGCGGCCCGCGCACCGTCGACCTGGGCGGCGGCCTCGGCGAGTACCGGGTGGTCGCCAGCCGGACCCCCGACGGCGACGTCATCGTGACCGGCCTCCCGCTGTCGGGGGCCAGCCAGGCCCTGGGGTACCTGGTCGCCGTCGAGGTGCTGGTGGGCCTGCTCGGACTGGTCGCCGCGGCCTTCGCCGCCACCGTGGTCATCCGCCGCACACTGCGCCCGCTGGACCGGGTCGCCGCCACCGCGACCCGGGTCTCGGAGCTCCAGCTGTCCACCGGGGAGGTCACGCTGGCCGAGCGGGTGCCGCCGGGGGACACCGACACCCGCACCGAGGTCGGCCAGGTGGGCACCGCGCTGAACCGGTTGCTGGACCACGTGGAGGGCTCGCTCACCGCCCGGCAGGCCAGCGAGACCCAGGTGCGCCAGTTCGTCGCCGACGCCAGCCACGAGCTGCGCACCCCGCTGGCCTCCATCCGCGGGTACGCCGAGCTGGTGCGCCGGCAGCACACCGACGTGCAGCCCGAGGTGGGGCACGCGCTGCGCCGGGTCGAGTCCGAGGCGGTGCGGATGTCGGTGCTGGTCGAGGAGCTGCTGCTGCTGGCCCGCCTGGACGCCGGCCGCGACCTGTCCGTGGGCGAGGTGGACCTCGCCGCCCTCGTCGTCGACACCGTCTCCGACGCCCACGTGGCCGGCCCGGACCACCACTGGCGGGTGGACCTGCCCGACGCCGGGGTGCTGGTGCCCGGGGACCCGGTGCGGCTGCACCAGGTGCTGGCCAACCTGCTCGCCAACGCCCGCACGCACACCCCCGAGGGCACCACCGCGACCGTCCGGCTGCGCGCCGAGGGCGGCTGGGCGGTGCTCCAGGTGGTCGACGACGGTCCGGGCATCCCCCCGCAGCTGGTCGCGCACGTCTTCGAGCGGTTCGCCCGCGGCGACTCCTCCCGCTCCCGGCAGGCCGGCTCGACCGGGCTCGGCCTGGCGATCGTGGACGCCGTGGTCGCCGCGCACGACGGGCAGGTGTCGGTGGCCAGCGAGCCCGGGCGCACCGTGTTCACCGTCCGGTTGCCGCACGCCACCGAGGTCGCCCGGGAAGCCGACCCGGACTCCGTGGCGTGATCGTCGGGCAGCCGGGTACGGCTGGCAGATGACGAGCCCCGACACCCCGCCGTCCGAGAGCCCGGTCGACGCCCACGTCGACGTCGCCCCCGAGGTGTCCACCTCCACGCCGTCCCCCGGGGTCACCTGCGTGACCGTGGTCGGCGAGCTGACCGCCGAGGCCCGCAAGCCGCTGATCCGGGTGGTCACCGACCTGCTGCTCGGTGCCGAGCCGCCGAAGAAGATGCAGCTGGACCTGCACGGGGTCACGTTCCTCAACTCCGCCGGGCTGTCCACCGTCGTCCAGGTGCACCGCATGCTCGAGGGGCGCGGCTCGGAGCTGCAGCTGCTGGTCGGCTCCACCGCCGTCGCCCGCCCGCTCCAGCTCTCCGGCCTCTGGCACCGCTTCCAGATCGTCGACGGCCGCCACACCACCTGACCAGAGGGGCGCTTCTCGTCAGAGCCGCGGGAGGTGGTGGGCGAGGTCGGGGTGCGGGCCGGGGGACTGCGCGTCGGGCTCGACCACCGTGCTGCCGAAGAGGGTCTCCAGCAGGTCCGGGCCCAGTGCGGGCTGCCAGCGCGCCGTCCGGCGCAGTGCCCGGGTGGCCGAGACGGTGACCCCGCCACCGCGCACCTGCCCGACCCCGCCCGGGCGCACCCGGTCGACCAGGGCAGCCAGTCCCCCAGGCGCCCAGAGCAGCGGGGCGACGAGGTCGACCTGGGTGCGGCAGCGGGCCAGCACCGCCGACGGGGGCTGCCCGGCGTGCACCCGGGGGTCGCCGTCGAGCAGCTCGGCGGCGGGGGTCCAGACCTGCAGGTCCAGCCCGGCTGCCAGCAGCGATCGGACGCCGAGCACGGTCGCGTCGTCGTCGGCACCGGGGGCCATCCGGACGACGACGTCGGGGTACGGCCACCAGCCGCCCACGCCGCGGGCCGCCGGGTCGGGCAGCAACCGGGCCAGCGACCGCGTCTCGGCGTTCTTCTCCCGGCGGGCGGCGACCGGGTCGTCCCCGCGCAGTCCCCAGTCGGGCCCGTCGTGCCAGGCGACCGCCCGCTCGCGGTGGGCCAGCACCGCGCCGGCGGTCAGCAGCCGGTGGGCCAGCTCCCAGTCCTCCCCGCCGTAGCCGCCGAAGGTCTCGTCGAAGCCGCCCACCTCGCTGAACAGGTCGCGGCCCAGGCCCATGACGGCGCTGATCACGAACCGGTAGGAGCGGTCGTCGGCGTGCAGCAGCGACCCGGCCTGCCGCAGCCAGGCGGGCTCGGTGAGCTCCTCGGGCGCCGGACCGCCGGTGAACCAGGCGTGCAGCCGCTCGGGTGTCCACCCGGTGAGGTCGGCGTGCCGACGGCGACCGGTGACCAGCGCGTCGGGGAGCAGTGCGGGCAGCGCGGCCAGCTCGGCGACGTAGCCCGGCTCGGGCACGGTGTCACCGTCCAGGAAGAGCAGCACGTCGCCGTCGGCGGCCCGGGCGCCGAGGTTGCGCGCTGCCGCGGCCCGGAACCCGCGGTCGTCCTGCCGGACGACGGTCACCCCGGCCGGCACCCGCGGCGGCTCGGGCGACCCGTCGTCGGCGACCACCACCTGCAGCCGGGACGCCGGGTGGGTCTGCCCGGCGAGCCCGGCGAGCACCAGGTCCAGCTCGGCCTGCGCCCGGTAGTACGGCACGACGACCGACACCGTGGGCGGCTCGGCCGGTCGCGCCTCGGCCAGCGCGGACCAGTCGTTGCCGCCGACGACGTGCCGGCCGTC
>JAOPVM010000469.1 GCA_025966215.1 Klenkia sp. | reverse complement strand
CACGGCCGGCGAGGTGAGCGCCGCGGCCCCGGCCTGGGGGGTGCGGGAGAAGTGGGGGGTGGTGTGGCTGGCCCCGGCCGAACCGCGGGGCGCCGACCTCGAGCCGTCCGACCCGGGCGGGACCTGGCTGCCGGCGGTGCGCACCAGCGTGCCGGCCGCGGTGCTCGCCGACGGGCTGCTGGACCCCACGCCCGCGGTGCCCGAGGTCGTGCTGCACGAGGGGGGCTTCACCGGCACGTGGGCCGGCGGTCGGGCGGCCGTGGCGACACCCTTCCAACTGCGGCGCCAGGACGACGGGACGGCACGCTCGGTGCTCGTCCTGCTCCAGCCGGAGGACGCCGACTCCACCCGGGTCTACCTGCGGGTCACGCTGCCCGGGGCCTCGCGCACCGACCGGGCAGCAGCCGTGGCCACGCAGCGGGCCGAGCTCTCCGCGGACCTGCGGCGGCTCCAGCAGACCGACAGCACCGGGCTCCCGCTGACGATGCGCGAGGAGCTGCACGTGCCCGCCGACCGGCTCGGGGTCGCGCTGCGCCGGACGCTGGCCGACTGGGTCGTCGGGCTGCGGGCCCCGGCCCCGACGGTGGAACCGGTGGAGGCGATGGAGGCGGACCAGGCCGCAGCGTGAGGACGGCGCCCGCCCCGGGTGGGGTGGGCGCCGTCGGTGGGAGTCAGTCGTCGGAGCCGTGCCCGCCCGACCCGGAGTCGTCGCCGCCGGAGTCGTCGCCGCCGCTGCCGGAGTCGTCGCTGCCGGAGTCGTCGCCGCCGGGGTCGTCGGACCCGTGTCCGCCGGAGCCGTGGTCGTCGGCCGACGTGGGTGCCGACGTCGCGCCCGTGGCAGGGGCCGTGGACGAGGAGGACGACGAGGACGCGGACGAGGACGCGGACGAGGACGAGGACGAGCCGCCGGAGCGGTCGTCGTCGGTGAAGAGCGGCCCGTCGGTGCCGCAGGTGACCAGCACCTCGACCCGCAGGTCGCCCTGCGTGAACTCCACCTCGCCGGGGGCGGGGCTGTCGTCGAGCTCCCACCCGAGGGCGGGGGCGCCCGAGACGGAGGGGGTGCCGTCGGTGCAGCTGGCGTAGACGGTGCCGCCGGCGGTCTGGTGCACCCCGGCGGTGGTCACGGCCCCGGTGGCGTCGGGGGTCGTCGCGGGCGCCGACGTCGGCAGCGTGCTGGTCGCCGCGGCGGGGGCGGCTGCGGTGGCGCCGTCGGCGTCGATCAGGCCGACGGCCACCAGGCCGAGTCCGACGGCGGCCGCAGCTGCGCCGGTCCAGGCTGTTCCGAGGATGATGCTCGAGGTGGTCATGGCGAGGAGATTGTCGCCGCGGAGGTCAAGGGCAGGTCAAGGCGCCGACAAGTCCGCGCACAGCCCGGCCCCCGGTGGCTCCGTGGTCGGTTAGCGTCCGCCCGTGGCCCAGCTGCTGGTGGTGGAGGACGACGACCGGATCCGCGGTGCCGTCGTCCGGGCGTTGCGCGAGCGGGGGCACGTGCTGTCCTCGGCCGCCGCGGGGCTCGAGGGGCTCCGGCTCGCGGTGGACGGCGCCCCGGACCTGGTGCTGCTGGACCTGGGGCTGCCCGACCTGGACGGCGTCGAGGTGCTCCGGATGCTGCGGGCGGTCTCCGCGGTGCCGGTCATCGTCACCACGGCCCGCGACGACGACGCCTCCGTCGTCCGCGCCCTGGACGCCGGCGCCGACGACTACGTGGTGAAGCCCTTCGCCGCGGCCCAGCTGGACGCCCGGATCCGGGCGGTGCTGCGCCGCGCGGCCGGCGACGCGGACGACGGGTCCGGGCCGGTCACCGTCGGTGGGCTCGTGCTGGACCCGCGCAGCCGGCGGGTCACCCTCGACGGGGCCGCGGTGGACCTGGCGCCCAAGGAGTTCGACCTGCTGGCCCATCTGATGGCCCGCCCGGGGGCGGTGGTCACCAAGCGCCAGCTGCTGGCCGAGGTGTGGCAGCTGCCCTACGGCGGCTCGGACCGGACCGTCGACGTCCACCTGTCGTGGCTGCGCCGCAAGCTGGGTGAGACGGCGGCCGAGCCCCGGTTCCTGGAGACGGTGCGGGGGGTCGGCGTGCGGCTGGCCGTGCCCACGCCGTGAGGCGGCAGATCACGCTGCTGGTCGCGGCCACCACCTCGGTGGTGCTGCTGGCCTTCCTGGTGCCGGCGGCGACGCTGGTGTCCCGGGTGGCGGCCTCGCGGGCGCTGGACGCCGGTCAGCAGCAGGTGCAGGTGCTCCTCCCCTCGGTCGCCCTCGCCGGCCTCGAGGACGTCCGGGTGGCCGTGGAGGTCGCCGTCGCCTCGGGACGGCGGGTGGCCGTGGTCTGGACCGACGGTGTCGTGCTCGGCGACCCCACGGCCGTCCCCGCCGGTCCGGTGGGGACCACCGCCGCGCAGGAGGAGTCCGCCGACGGCACCCGCCTGGTGCAGCCGGTGGGCCGGGCCGACGGCACCGCGACGCTGTCCGTGCTGGTGCCGGCCGGGGACCAGCGGGCCGGGGTGACCCGCAGCTGGGCGGTGCTGGCCGGGCTGGGCGTGCTCCTCTTCCTCGTGGCGCTGCTGCTGGCCGATCGGCTCGCCCGGTCGATGACCCGGCCGGTGCGCCG
>JAOPVM010000461.1 GCA_025966215.1 Klenkia sp. | reverse complement strand
GCCCGGGCGCCCTGGGTGTGCGCCTCGTGCATCCGGGAGACCAGGAAGATCTGGTAGTCCATCGCCAGCCCGAACCGGATCCCGATCACCAGGATCGGGGTCAGGCTGATCAGCGGCCCGGTGGAGTCCAGGTTCACCAGCCCGGACAGCCAGCCCCACTGGAACACCGCGACCGTGGCACCGAGCGAGGCGCCGATGGTGAGCAGGAAGCCCAGCACCCCGATCAGCGGCACCAGGATCGAGCGGAACACCAGGATCAGCAGCACCAGGGCCAGCCCGACGACCAGCACCAGGTAGACCGGCAGGGCGTCGTCCAGGCTCTGGGCGACGTCGACGCTGACCGCGGTGGCACCGGTGACCGCGGCGTCCACGCCGTCGGTGTCGGCCAGCAGCCCCCGCAGGTCGGCCACCAGGGTCTCGGTGGCCTCCGAGGTGGGCCCGGACTGCGGGATGACGGTGAGCAGCGCCGCGGTGTCGTCGGCGTTGGGGATCGCCGGGGTGACGGTGGCGACGTCGGTGAGCCCGGCGATCGCCGGGCTCAGCGCGGTGGCCTGCTCGGCCGCGCCGGAGCCGTCGAAGAACACCGTGATCGGGCCGAGGAGGCCCTCGCCGAAGCCGTCGGCGAGGAGCGCGTCGGCACGGGCCTGCGTGGTGCCCTCGGCCGGGGTCTGCACCAGCGTGGTGTGCATCGAGAAGAACGGGATCGAGACGACGCCGAGGGCGACCACCGCGGTGAGCAGCGAGAGCACCCGGTGCCTGGTGACGGTGCCGATCCAGCCGGCCAGCGCGCGACCCTCCCGGGCGGGCACCAGCTCGGTGCCCGCGGCGGCGGCGCGGTGCCTGCGGGGCAGCACCCGGCGTCCCAGCAGTCCCAGGACGGCGGGCACCAGGGTCAGCGCGACGAGCACCGCGACCAGGATCGTGGCGGCGGCGGCCAGGCCCATCTGGGTCAGGAACGGGATGCCGACGATCGACAGCCCGGCCAGCGCGATGACCACGGTGAGCCCCGCGGTGACCACGGCGGACCCGGCCGTGCCGACCGCGGTGGCGATGGCGGCCCCCACGCTGGAGCCCCGGGCGAGTTCCTGCCGGTGGCGGCTGACGATGAACAGCGCGTAGTCGATGCCGACCGCCAGCCCGAGCATCGCCGCCAGGATGGTGGTGGTCGAGGACAGCTCGAGGAAGCCGGTGACGATGGTGATGCCCAGGACGCCGACCCCGACCCCGACGATGGCGGTCAGCAGGTTCATCCCCGCGGTGACGAGCGAGCCGTAGGTGACGGCCAGGACCACCAGGGCGACGACGACGCCGAGCACCTCGGCGATGCCACCGATGTGGAACGGCGGCTGCGCGGCGTCCCCGCCGACCTCGGCGGTGAGGCCGGCGTCCCGCGCGGTGTCCAGGGCCGCGGTGAGCGCGTCCTGCTCCTCGACGGTGACCTCACCGGGGCCCACGTCGTAGGAGACGGTGCTGTACGCGGTGGTCTGCTCGGCGTTGACGGTGGGCCGGGACGGGTCGAGCGGGTTGCTCGCCGACACCACCCCGGGCTGCTCGGCGAGGTCGGCGACCAGGGCGGTCACCACGGCGGCGTTCTCCGGGGTGGTCAGCGTCTGGCCGTCCGGGGCCTGCAGGACGACGCGCGCGGTGACCCCGTCGCCGGTGCCGCCGAACTCCTCGCCGATCCGCTCCAGCGCCCGGGTGGACTCCTGACCGGGGATGGAGAAGGAGTTGGTCGTGGTGCCGGCCAGGGTGACCGCACCGACGCCGCTGAGCAGCAGCACCAGCACCCAGGTGAGGACGACGGGGAGTCGGCGGCGGTAGGAGAACGCGCCGAGGCGGGACAGCAGGGCAGCCATGGGGGTCAGGCCTCCATCGAGGGGTGGGCGGGGGAGCGGGTGGCGCCGTGGCCGAGGGTGTCGAGGGCGGTGGCGACCATCAGCGGGCGCCAGGCGGTGGCGAGGTCCTCCTCGACCGCCGCCAGGGCGAGGACGGCGAGGCCGGCGAGTGCACCGATCACCCGCACGACCCGATCGGGGTCGGTCTCGGCGACGGCCTCGGGGTCGACCCCGAAGGAACGCATCGCCGCAGCGGCGGCGTCGGTGGGGTCGTGCTGGCCGGGGTCGGCGGTGATCGGGGTGAGGAGCAGGGAGACCATGCCGGGGTGGGCCAGCGCGATGTCCACCACGACCTCGACGGCGCGGCGGTCCCGATCGGGCCCGGGTGGCAGTCCCTCCACGGCGTCGAGCAGCTGGGCGCCGAGCGCGGCGGACTGCGCGACGACCGCGTCGTGCAGCTGCTCCTTGCTGCGGAAGTGGTGCAGCAGGCCGGCCTTGGAGAGCCCCACGGCGTCGGCGACGTCCTGCACCGAGGTCTTCGCGAACCCCCGGCGGGCGAAGATCGCCGCCGCGCGGTCGAGGATGCCCGCGTCGATCTGCTGGCGGAACGGTCGTGTCACGCGGACGACGGTAACGGCTGCCGACCGATCTGGTCGGCTACCCGACCGATTCGGTCGGTGGCCTTGCTCACCCCCGGACGGGGCTCCACGCACGTAGCGTGCTGCTGTGCCGACCGCGACCGACCACCGACCGCCCCCGGGCCCGGTGCGGGTGGCCGGGCTCGGCGCCGGGGTGATGGGCGGGCACCACGCCGCGCTGCTCGCCGG
>JAOPVM010000450.1 GCA_025966215.1 Klenkia sp. | reverse complement strand
GACGGCCGTCGCCTGCCAGCCGCGGCCGGCCAGCCACAGCGCGTGCCGGCCCTCCCCGGCGGCCAGGTCGACCGCCACCCCGGGCGTCAGGTCCGCGCACAGCTGCGCGACGAGCGCGTTCGGCTCGGCCGACCACTGGGCCTTCTCGGCGTACCGGGCGTCCCAGTCCTGTGCGTGCACGGCACGCACGCTACGCACGGTGTCCGCCGAGACGGTGCGGTCTGGGCGGCAGGTGGGCACGCCGCCGCCCGCGACCGGGCCGGGCCGACGGTGGGTCAGCGCCGCCGGAACCGCAGCGTCTGGCCCGGAGCCAGCTGCCCGCAGCGGTCGACGTCGGGCTCGGCGACGTACCCGATCACGGGGTAGCCGCCGGTGACGGGGTGGTCGGCCAGGAACAGCACGGGCTGCCCGGACGGCGGCACCTGCAGGGCACCGCGCACCATGCCCTCGCTGGGCAGCTCCCCGGTGCGGACGCGGGTCAGCTCGGGCCCGGACAGCCGCAGGCCGACCCGGTTGCCGTCGCCGGTGACCGTCCACCCGGTGCCGGTCAGCGCCGTGTGCGCCTCGTCGGTGAACCAGTCGGCGCGCGGTCCGGGCAGCACGGTCACGGTGACCCCCCCGGACGGCGGGTCGAGCACCCCGACGACGTCGACGGTGCCCGGGTCACCGGCCGCCGTGCCCACCGGCAGCACGTCGCGTGCGGTGAGCACCGGCGGCCCCAGCCCGGACAGCAGGTCGGTGGACCGCGAGCCCAGCACCGGGTCGACGGCGATCCCGCCGCGGACGGCGACGTACGTGCGCAGTCCGCTGACCGGCGGACCCAGACGCAGCTCCTCGCCGGCGGCGAGCCAGAACGGGGCGGCGTGCGGGGCAGGCCCGGCGCAGCGGGCGCCGGTGAGCACCAGCCAGAGCCCGGCCTCGGCCCGCACGGCCAGCCCGCCGGCGGTCACCTCCAGGACGGCGGCGTCCGGGTCGTTGCCCAGCAGCCGGTTCCCCAGCGCCGCGGACCCCCGGTCGCAGACCCCCGACCGGCCGATGCCCTCGGCGGCCCGGCCCGGCCGGCCGCGGTCCTGCACGGTGGTCAGCGGGCCCGGGGTCAGCACGGTGAGCGCCCTCACGACACGTCCACGAAGCGGATCCGCACGCCGGGCCGCAGCAGAGCCGCAGGCTCCCGGTGCAGGTCGAACACAGCGGTGTCGGTGTGCCCGAGCAGCTGCCAGCCGCCCGGGGACTCCCGCGGGTACACCCCGCTGAACTCCCCGGCCAGCGCCACGGCACCGGCCGGCACCCGGGTCCGCGGACTGGCCCGGCGCGGCACGTCCCAGGTGCCCTCGGCTGCGGTCAGGTAGCCGAAACCCGGCGCGAACCCGCCGAAGGCCACCGTCCACTCCGTGCCGGTGTGTCGGGCGACCACCTCGGCCGGGCTGCAGCCGAGCAGCTCGCCGACGTCGGCGAGGTCCTCGCCGTCGTAGACCACCGGCAGCTCGACGAGCTCACCCCCGGTGCGGTCGGCCGCCGTCGGCCGGGTCCGACCGACCGCGGTGGCCACCGCGCCGACCGTGGTGAGCGCCGGGTCGAGCACGAGCAGCACCGTGCGGGAGGCCGGGACGACGTCCAGCACCCCGGCCGGGGGCTCGGCGGCCAGCGTGCGGTGCAGCGCGAGGACGGCGTCCAGGTCGTCGAGCTCGACCAGCAGGCCGGCGTCCCCGCTGGGCAGCAGCCGCATCAGCGGGCGAAGGGGGCGAGCCCGACGCCGGCCCCGGCGAGAGCGGCGCGCACCTGCCGGGCGATGTCGACGGCGCCGGGGGTGTCGCCGTGCACGCAGATCGACCCTGGTTGCAGGGCCAGCTCCCCGCCGTCCACGTCGGTGACCGGTACCCCGGTGGCCATCGCGACGCAGCGGCGGGCGATCTCGGCCGCGTCGTGCAGCACCGCCCCGGGCAGCCGACGGGAGACCAGCGTCCCCTCGGGGGTGTAGGCCCGGTCGGCGAAGGCCTCGGCCACCGTGGTGAGCCCGGCCTCGGCGGCCCGCCGCAGCCAGACCGAGCCCGGCAGGCCGAGCACCGGCAGCGTGGGGTCGTAGTCGACCACGGCGGCGACGACGGCGGCGGCCTGCTCCTCGTGGTGCACGATCGCGTTGTAGAGCGCCCCGTGCGGCTTGACGTACCGCACCCGGTCGCCGGCGATCCGGGCGAAGCCGTCGAGCGCACCGAGCTGGTAGAGCACGTCCTGGGTGAGGGCGTGCGGCTCGACGTCGATGAACCGCCGGCCGAAACCGGGCAGGTCGCGGTAGCCCACCTGGGCACCGATCGCCACGCCCCGCTCCACGCAGCGGGCGGTCACCCGGCGCATGGTCACCGCGTCCCCGGCGTGGAAGCCGCAGGCGACGTTGGCGCTGGTGACGACCTCGAGCAGGGCGTCGTCGTCGCCCAGGACCCACTGGCCGAAGCCCTCGCCGAGGTCGGAGTTCAGGTCGATGGCCACCTCCCCAGCCTCCCTCATGCGAACAGCTCGACGACCGGGCGGACGGAGTTGACCGCCAGGTACAGCGTCAGCAGCCAGGCGACCCAGCCGACGACCAGCAGCCAGCGCGGGTAGCGGTAGTCCCCGAGCAGGTCGGTGCGTCGGGTCGCGACCCAGAGCAGCACCGCGATGCCGATCGGCAGCAGCAGCCCGTTGAACGCACCGGCGAACACCAGCAGCGTGGCGGGGGCGGTGCCGATGAGCAGGTAGGCCAGCGTGGTGACGGCGATGAACCCGACGACCAGCGCGGTGCGGGTGCGGTCGCTGGTCGTCGTACGGGACGTCACGAACGACACCGAGGTGTAGGAGGCGCCGATGACGCTGGTGATCGCCGCGGCCCACAGCACGATCCCGAAGACCCGCATGCCGACCTCGCCGGCGGCCTGGCCGAACGCGGATGCAGCCTGGTTGTCCGGGTCGAGCGCGGCTCCGCCGGTGACCACGCCGAGGATCGCCAGGAACAGCACGATGCGCATGACGGCGGTGATCAGGATGCCGGTGACCGACCCGCGGGTGATGGCCCGCACGTGCTCGGGGCCGCTCACCCCGGAGTCCAGCAGCCGGTGCGCGCCGGCGTAGACGATGTACCCGCCGACCGTGCCGCCGACCAGCGTGGTGATGGCCAGGACGTCGATCTGGTCGGGCAGCACCACGTTGCGCAGCGCCTCGCCGACCGGCGGGCCCGAGGTGATCGCCACGTAGGTGGTCAGGGCGATCATCACCAGCCCGAGGACGACGACGATCCGGTCGACCGCGACCCCGGCCCGTCTGCTGAGGAACACCCCGATCGCGATGAGGGCAGACAGCGCACCGCCGATGCGGGGGTCCAGCCCGAACATCGCGTCGGTGCCCAGGCCGGCGCCGGCGACGTTGCCGATGTTGAACACCAGGCCGCCGACCAGCAGGAAGGCCGCCATGACCCAGCCCAGGCCCGGCGCCACCAGGTTGCCCAGCTCCTGCGCCCGCCGGCCACTGACCCCGATCACCCGCCAGACGTTCATCTGCAGGGCGATGTCGACCAGGATCGAGATGACGATCGCGAAGGCGAACGCCGCGCCCAGTTGCACGGTGAACGTCGTGGTCTGGGTGATGAACCCGGGCCCGATCGCCGAGGTGGCCATCAGGAACATCGCGCCGAGCAGGGTGGACCGCGTGCTGGACGCCAGCCGCCCGCTGGGGGCGGGCGGGGCCACGCCGCTCTCGGCGCCGGGCTCTCCGGTGGGTCGGGTCATCGGGGGTCTCCCTCGCTGGGACGGCTGCCGGGGGTGGCGGGGCCACTCCGGACGTGTCAGAGAGGACCGTAGAGAGTTGTTCAACAATCCGACAAGAGGTTGAGGGAAGAGTTGACTGGCCCGAAACGCCCTCGAGACACCACGATGGCGTCATGACCACCGCGCCCACCCAGCACGACCCTCCCGCAGGCCGGCCGTCGTGAGCGACGACGGCTGGCTGCAGGGCCTGGCCGCCGGCGCCGCCGAGCTGGACCGGTCGAGCACCGCCGAACGGGTCGCCGACGTGCTGCGCCGACGGGTGACCGAGGGCGATCTGCCGCCGGGCACCCGGTTGTCCGAGGACCAGCTGGCCACGGTCCTCCGGGTCTCCCGCAACACCCTGCGGGAGGCGTTCCGCCTGTTGGGGCACGAGGGCCTGCTGGTCCACCGGCTGCACCGCGGGGTGTTCGTCACCGAGCTCACCGACGAGGACCTGGTGGACATCTACCGGGTGCGCAGGGCGATCGAGTGCGACGTGGTCCGCCGGCTGGGCGAGGTGGCCGGCACCGGCACGGACCCCCTCCGGGAGCTGCGCGCAGACGTCGAAGCCGGTGAGGCTGCCCTCGAGCGCGGTGACTGGTCGGCCGTCGGCACCGCCAACATGCACTTCCACCAGCACCTGGTCGCCCTCGCGGGCAGCCGCCGGCTGGACGAGACCACCGCCCGCCTGCTCGCCGAGCTGCGGCTGGCGTTCCAGGGCGCGGCGCCCGCGCAGGTCCACGGGCCCTACGTCACCCGCAACCGGGCCCTGCTGGACCTGATCACCGCCGGCCGCACCGAGGCGGCAGCCGTGGAGCTGGAGGAGTACCTCGACGTGTCCCTGGACCACATGACCTCACTGCGCCACGACGAGCACCGCTGGGACGAGGCCCGGTGACTGCGACCAGCACGCCCGCCGGCGCCCGTGCAGCGTTCCGCGGGGGTCTCGCCGTCCCGTCCTCGGGCTGGGCCCCGGGCTCGACGCAGGCCAACCTGGTGGTGCTCCCCCGCGACTGGGCGTGGGACCTGCTGCTCTTCGCCCAACGCAACCCCCGCCCGGTCCCGCTGCTGGACGTGAGCGAACCCGGTAGCTGGACCACCCCGCTGGCTCCGGGCGCCGACCTGCGGACCGACCTGCCCCGCTACCGCGTCTGGCGGGACGGCGAGCTGGTCCAGGAACCGACCGACGTCCTCGACCTGTGGGAGGCCGACATGGTGGCGTTCCTGATCGGCTGCAGCTTCAGCTTCGAGACCGCGCTGCTGCAGGCCGGGGTGCCGGTGCGCAACATCGAGCAGGGCGTGAACGTGGCGATGTACCGGACCGACCGGGAGTGCCGACCGGCCGGGCGGTTGTCCGGGCCGTTGGTGGTCTCGATGCGGCCGGTGCCGGCGGCGCTGGTGGCGACCGCCGTCCAGGTCACCGCGCGGATGCCCCAGGTGCACGGCGCCCCGGTGCACGTCGGGTCCCCGGCCGACCTGGGCATCGCCGACCTGGACTCCCCCGACTTCGGTGACCCGGTGACCGTGCAGCCCGGCGACGTGCCGGTCTTCTGGGCCTGCGGGGTCACCCCGCAGGCGGCGCTCATGGCGTCCCGTCCGCCGTTGGCCCTGACCCACGCACCCGGGCACATGTTCGTCACCGACGTCCCGGACGCCGTCTACCGGCAGCTCTGAGCGGTCAGCCGGCGTCGGGCTCGGGCGGCACCTCGGCGCCGGCGGCCTCGTCCCGGTCGGCCCACTCCAGCAGCGGCGCCAGGTCGAAGGGGTGCGCGTCGATGTCGGCGTGCAGGTCGCCCAGCTCGGCGAAGCGGGCCGGCACCGTGGCGATGGTGAAGTCGCCGGGCTCGACGTCGGCGACCTCGGCCCAGGTGACCGGCGTGGACACCGTGGCCTCGGGGTTGCCGCGCACCGAGTAGGCGGCGGCCAGGGTGTGGTCCCGGGCGTTCTGGTTGTAGTCCACGAACAGCGCCGTGGGGTCGCGGTCCTTGCGCCACCACGTCGTCGTCACGTCCGGTGACCGGCGCTCCACCTCACGGGCGAAGGCCAGCGCGGCCCGACGGACGTCGGTGAACCCGTGCACCGGGGGGATGCGGACGTAGACGTGCAGGCCGTTGCCGCCGGAGGTCTTCGGGTGACCGACCGCGCCCAGCTCCTCCAGCACCTCCTGGACCACGCCGGCGACCCGCCGCACGGTGCCCCAGTCGGCGTCGGGCATCGGGTCCAGGTCGATCCGCCACTCGTCGGGCAGCTCGACGTCGTCCCGCCGGCTGTTCCACGGGTGGAACTCCACGGTGGACATCTGCACCGCCCACGCCACGTGCGCCAGGTGGGTGACGCACAGCTCGTCGGCGGTGCGGTGGTAGCGCGGGAACGTCACCCGCACGGTCTCCAGCCACGGCGGCGCCCCGGCCGGCACCCGCTTCTGGTGCACCTTGTCGCCGTCCACGCCCTTCGGGAAGCGGTGCAGCATGCACGGCCGCTCGCGGAGCGCGTTCACGATCCCGGGGCCGACCGCGAGGTAGTACTGCAGCAGGTCCAGCTTGGTCTCCCCGCGGGCCGGGAAGTAGACCCGGTCGGGGCTGGACAGCCGCACGTCCAGCCCGTCGACGTCGATCTCGACCGCGTCGCCGGCCTTGCTCGCCATGCGCTGAACGTAGCCGCGACCGACGGGAAGGTCCGCGCTCCTCGTCTGGGGTCGAGGCCGACCAGGTCGGCGGAGAGGTCCCAGAGCTCGCGTGCACGGCGGTCGTCGCGGGCGGCGAGCAGGGTCAGCCCCGGCGAGCGGTCGACGTGGTAGCCGCCGTTGCGCCAGCCCTCGGCCGCGGTGGCCAGCCAGACCATGGTGTCCGCGCCGTGCGCCGGGGTGCGGAAGAACGCGGTGAGCGGGGTGGCGAACGCCAGCCCGACGACCCCGCCGGACGCCACACCGAAGGAGCTGGCGACCGCACCCGGGTCGTAGCAGGTGGCGCTGACGTCCGGGCCCCACCGGCGGGCGAGCTCGCGGGTGGTGAGCACGTTGGCGAGCTTGGCCTTGGCGTAGGCGCGGTTGGCCAGGTACGGCGGGCGCGACTGGTACGCCCGGGCCAGCCGACCGCGCGGCACCCAGCCGAAGCGGTGCATGAACGACGCGGTGTGCACCACCCGTCCGCGTGCGGCCCGCAGCTGGGGCTCGAGCAGCCGGGTGAGCAGGTAGCCGGCGAGGTGGTCGACCTGGAACGTGGTCTCGTGGCCGTCCACGGTCAGCCGGCGCCGGCCGAACGAGCCACCGGCGTTGTTGCACAGCACGTCCACCCGAGGGTGCCGTCCGGCGATGGTCGCGGCGAGTGCCCGGACGTCGTCCAGTCGGGCGAAGTCCGCGGTCAGCGGCTCGGAGCCGGGCAGCTCGGCGGCCACCGCGGCGGTCTTCTGCGGGGAACGGCCGACCACGACGACGTGCGCGCCGTCGCGGTGGCACCGGCGGGCCGCCGCCGCGCCGATGCCGTCGGAGGCACCGGTGATGACGACGACCCGCCCCTCGCCGGTCAGGCCCGGGGCTCCACGAGCACGACCGGGATCTCCCGGTCGGTCTTGCGCTGGTAGTCGGC
>JAOPVM010000430.1 GCA_025966215.1 Klenkia sp. | reverse complement strand
TGAGCTGATAGTGCGGCCTTCCGGCGAGCCTGCTTCGCCTGCGCGGCCTGTGCGTAGGCCGGGTCGACGGTCTCGGCGAGCACCTGGTCCAGCAGCGAGGCACCCAGCGACCGCGGGATCGAGCGGGGCTGGCGGGGCGGCGCGCTCACCGGGCAGCCCGCGCCTCGGCCCGGCTCTGCTGCACCAGGCCCACGGCCTGCACGACGTAGAACACCGCGGCGAGCAGGTACAGCGCCGTCCCCCAGGTGGCCAGCGCGTAGCCGACCGGCGCCACCAGCACGGCGAGCGGACCGACCCCGTCGGCCAGCAACAGCAGCGGGAAGGCGTAGAGCAGCAGGAAGGTGGCGGCCTTGCCCAGGTAGTGCACCTGGAGCGGTGGCCAGCCGTGCGCGCGCAGCACCAGCAGGACGACGGCCAGCACCACCTCGCGGCCCACCAGCAGGGCGACCACCCAGAACGGGACGACGTCCCGGATGACGAAGGCGACCAGGGTGGCCACGATGTAGAGCCGGTCGGCGGCGGGGTCCAGGAGCGCCCCCAGCCTGCTGGACTGGCCCAGCGCGCGGGCGAGCTTGCCGTCCAGCCAGTCGGTGGCCCCGGAGACCATGAGGACGATGACGGCCCAGCCGTCGGCCTGCGGGCCCAGGAGCAGCCAGAGGAACAGCGGGACACCCAGCAGGCGCAACGCCGACAGCGCGTTGGGGATGGTCCAGACGGCGTCACCGAGCTCGTCCCGGGACGGCGCCGGAGCACCCCCGGTGCGGTCCTGCGTGCGCGTCACGTCGTCCCCACCCCCTGCCACGGCGCCCAACCTAGTGCGACGGTCCGACAGGACGGCCGTGCGCGAGGGTCAGCGTCCGTGGCGGTCGCGGTACCGCTGGGCCCGCCGGGTCGCCGCCGCCCGCCGTAGCACCGACTCGGCCTCCTGCCGCTCGCGCTGGGCCGCCTCGTGGGTCCGCACCGCCGTCCCGGCGGGGTGGCCGGCCTCCACCAGGCGGTGCTCGGTGGTCTCCGGCATGTACGCCAGGGAGAAGACCAGGCCGAGGAGGACGCCGCCGAGCGCCGCCGTGCCACGGATCCAGAACGGGCCCGGGACGGCGAGCAGCAGCACCGCGACCGGGGCCGGGACCGACCGCCCTCTGCACCATCGCGCGGGCCATGTGCCGGACGACCCAGGTGCGGATGGTCGTGTCGTGCAGCACCCACGTCCGGTGCCGGGCGGGCAGCCCGCCGCCCAGGGCTGCCCCAGCCGGCGGAGCGGTCCGGGGCGGACGACGTCGGTCACGGTGGGTCCTCCCCCGCTCGGTCGGTGTGACGGTCCCCGGGCGCCAGCACCGGTCTCGCCGCCCCACCGGCCCTCCCCGGGCAGGACGAGACGGCGTCCTGCCCGGGGTGCCTGACCGGTCGGGCAGGGGCACCTGCCCGACCGGGCCGACCTGCCGTCCCGGTCGGTCGCACCTGCGTCCCGGCCCTGCCCGGACTGTGACCCCCGCCATACGGTGCACCTCGACTCAGGCACCGCCGCCCGACGAGGAAGGACCCACCCATGCAGGTCGAAGAACTGCTCAAGCCGTTCCCGATCAAGGAGTTCCACCCGTTCCCCCGGGCCATGCTCGGCCCGGGCGCGCACGAGCTGATCGGCCCGGAGGCGCTCAAGCTCGGGTTCAAGAAGACCCTGGTCATGACCTCGGGCCTGCGCGGGACGAACATCGTGGAGAAGATCTCCGAGTCGATGAAGTGGCACGGCCTCGACGTGGTGGTCTACGACCAGGTGGAGTCCAACCCCAAGGACTACAACGTCATGGACGCCGTGGCGATGTACCAGGAGAACGCCTGCGACAGCTTCGTCTCCATCGGCGGCGGCTCCTCGCACGACGCCTGCAAGGGCGCCCGCATCTCGGTGGCCCACGACGGCCGCAGCGTCAACGAGTTCGAGGGCTTCAACCAGAGCGAGAACCCCAAGAACCCGCCGCACATCGCCGTCTCCACCACGGCCGGCACCGGCTCGGAGACCTCGTGGGCCTACGTCATCACCGACACCACGACCGACCCGGACAACCCGCACAAGTACGTCGCCTTCGACGACACCTCGGTGACCACCCTGGCCATCGACGACCCGGTGCTCTACTACGACTGCCCGGTCGACTACACCGCCCAGTGCGGCTTCGACGTCCTCGCGCACGCCTCCGAGCCCTACGTGAGCCGGCTGGACTTCCCGCCCTCGCTGGGCAACGCGCTCTACGCGATCAAGCTGACCGCGGAGAACCTGCGCCAGGCGGTGTGGAACGGCCAGGACCTCAAGGGCCGTGAGGGCATGATGCACGCCCAGTACATCGCCGCGCAGGCCTTCAACTCCGGCGGTCTGGGCATCATCCACTCGATCAGCCACGCGGTGAGCGCCTTCTACGACACCCACCACGGGCTGAACAACGCCATCGCCCTCCCCCGCGTCTGGGCCTTCAACATGCCCACCCACTACAAGCGGTTCGCCGAGATGGGCGCCGCGATGGGCGTGGACACCTACGGGATGACCGACGTACAGGCCGCCGACGCCGCCCTCGCCGCGGCGATCCGGCTGCTGCGCGACGTCGGCATCACGGAGAAGTTCACCGACGTCACCACGGACAGCTACTCCAAGAACCGGCTGGGCACCGGCCCGACCGCGTTCTACGAGAACGCCAAGGTGATCACCGGCGACGACGCCGACGTGGACCGGATCACCCGGCACGTCCTCGGCGACGCCTGCACGCCGGGCAACCCCAAGGAGTGCACGTTCGAGACCGTCCGCCCGGTCGTCGACCACTGCATGAACGGCGACCTGGACGACCTGCTGTCCTGACCGACCCCGGTGGGGTGCCAGGAGCGGGATCCCCGGCTCCTGGCTCCCCACCACCCCACGCGAGGACGACGATGACCTCCAGCACCACCACCCGCCCCGACGACTTCGCCGACGTGGACGCCGTCGCGGCCGCGTTCGCCGAGCACGGCTACGTCACCGACCGCCGACTGGCCACGACGACCTTCGTGATGAGCCGGCTGGGCAAGCCGCTGCTGCTGGAGGGCCCGGCCGGGGTCGGCAAGACCGAGCTGGCCAAGACCCTCGCGCTGGCCACGGGCCGCCGGCTGCTGCGCCTGCAGTGCTACGAGGGCCAGGACGAGACCAAGGCGCTCTACGAGTGGGACTACGGCAAGCAGCTGCTCTACACCCAGATC
>JAOPVM010000414.1 GCA_025966215.1 Klenkia sp. | reverse complement strand
CGTCACCAGGTCGGGGGCCTCGATGCCCCCGCCGGCGCCGTGCCCGAGCACCAGCGTGCCCACCGGCGGGCCGGCCGGTCCGTCGACGGTGACCCGCGCCGGGCCCAGGGCGGTGTCGACGTCCCGGGTGGTCACGCCGAGGCGGGTGTGGGCCTGCGCTGCAGCGGGGGCAGGGAGAAGCCGTCGGCGACGTGGGCGGCCAGCTCGAGGTAGGCCTTGCGGGCCGGCTCGCCGACCCGGTCCAGGTCGATCAACCCGCCGGTGACCAGGTGCTGGTCGTAGGGGATCTCCACCACGGCGCGGCACCGGGCGCCGAAGTGCTCGCGGACCATGTCCATGTCCACGTCACCGGTGTTGGGCCGCACGCTGGAGATGACCGCGACCGAGCGGGACACCAGCTCCTCGTGGCCGTGCGCGATCAGCCAGTCCAGGGTCTTGCTGGCCCGGCTGGCGCCGTCGACCGACGGGGCGCCGACGACGACCAGGGAGTCGGCGATGGCCAGCGTGCCCGACATCGCCGAGTGCAGCAGGCCGGTGCCGGAGTCGGTGAGGATCAGGTTGAAGTACCGCGCCAGGATGTCGGCGACGGTCGTGTACTCCTCCTCGGAGAAGGCCTCCGACAGCGCGGGGTCCTGGTCACTGGCCAGCACCTGCAGCCGGCCGGCCAGCGAGGTGTAGGCCGAGACGTCGGTGAAGGACCGGATCTGCTCGGCCCCGGCCAACAGGTCGCGGACGGTCACGTCGGTGACGTTGGTCAGCCGCTCGGCCAGCGTGCCCGCGTCGGGGTTGGCGTCCAGGGCGACCACGCGGTCGCCGCGGTGGTGGGCCAGCGTGAGCCCGAGGCAGCAGGTGGTGGTGGTCTTGCCGATGCCGCCCTTGAGCGAGACCACGGCGATGCGGTTGCTGCCGCGCACCGGGGTGGTCACCCGGGCGACCATCGCGCGGTGTGCGATCTCGGCCTGGGACAGGCCGGGGTTGACGCTGCCGCGGGAGGCCCTGTGCACGAACCGGCGCCACCCACGGGTGGGCGCCTGGGTGGTCTGCCGGAGCAGCGACTGGGAGGTCAGCGACGGCGGCGGACCGGGCGGCGGCCCCTGCGGTGCCCCGTGCTGCCCACCCTGCTGACCCGAGGGCTGACCGCCGGGGCGGCTGTCGGGCCGCCACCCGGTGCTGCTGCCCGGGCTGCCCCAGCCGTTGTTCCCGCCCGCAGCGGGCTGCTGTCCCCACGACTGCTGGTTCCCCTGCGGTGCGGGGGTCGGGTGCTGCTGGGGTGCCGAGTGCTGGGGCGTCGACCGCTCCCAGGACGGCGGGCTCGCCGGCGGCTGCTCGGCGGGGCGCCACGTCGGCTGCGGGGCGGGGGCGTCCGGCGCCGGCGCCTCCCACGATCGCGAGGTGCTGCTGCCCTCGGCCTCGGCGGCCTGCTGCCAGGACGGCGGCTGCTGCCAGCTGGCGATCTGGTCGCGGGAGGCCTGCTCCCACGAGCGGTCGTCGGCCCGGGCGCCCCAGGCCTGCGGCTCCGGGGTGGTGGGCTGCCGACCGCTCTGCTCCCACGAGGGCTGCTCCCACGACGGCTGTTGCCAGGAGGAGGACTGGTCGGGCGCGGGCCGGGACTGCTCCCCCGCGCCACCGTCGATCCGGATCTCCCGGGTCGACTCCGCGGGTGCCTCGCCGTCCCCGGGCGACCAGCTCGCGACCGAGGCCTGCCAGCGATCGCCGTCGGTGCGGCGCTCGGCCTCGTTCGAGGGCGCCGCCTCGGAGGCCCCCGATCCGTCTCCGGCGGGACCCGCGGCGTCGTCAGCGCGGGCGTCGTCAGGGCGGTCGGACACGGGTGGGCCCCCAGGTGGTCACTCGGTGTGCCGGCCGCTGCCGGCGCGTGATCACGCTAGTGCAGGGATGCGGACCCGGCGCGTCCGATCACCCCGGGGGAGGGGCGACTCAGGGGCGGGAGTCGAGGTCCTCGGGGTCGCCGTGCTTCTCCACGACCCGGTCCGCGGCGTGCCGCCCGGGCGGGCCGGTGCGGCGCTGGTCGCGCTTCTCCTTCACGGCCCGGTAGACGAACCAGACCACGACGAGGGCCACGGCGGCGTAGATCAGGTAGTCCATGTAGTGCAGGTACTCGTTGACGACGTCGCCCAGTGCCACACCCAGCCCGATCAGCAGGCTGTTCCAGATCAACGAACCGGCCAGCGTGTAGGCCAGGAACTGCGCCCAGGGCATCGCGACCACACCGGCCGGGACGGACACGAAGCTGCGCACGATCGGCACCATCCGGCCGAAGAACACCGCGGGGCGGCCGTGCCGCTCGAACCACTCGAAGGTCCGGTCGACGTCGGCGGTCTTCACCAGCGGCAGCCGGTCCAGGAACAGGTGCGACCGGCGGGGCCCCAGCGAGCGGCCGACCTGGTAGAGCACCGCGGCACCCAGCACCGAACCCAGGGTGGCGAACACGATGACCGGGACCAGCGACAGCCGACCGTCGTTGATCAGCACGCCGGCCGCGCTCAGCACCACCTCGCTGGGGATCGGCGGGATGACCGTCTCGATGAAGATGGTGAGCCCGACGCCCACGGGCCCGAGGGTCTGGATCAGGTCCAGCAGGAACCCGGTGATGCCCCCCTGGTCGGCGTCGGCGGCGGCGGCGAGGACGGACATGCGCCCCACGGTATCGGCGTCGGGGCTCCCGGACGGTGGGGCACTACCGTCTGCGGGCATGCTGCAGCGCTTCACCGCCCGGGCCGTCGTCGTGGGGGACCGCGCCGGGACCGTCGTCCCCGATGCCGTGCTCGACGTCGAGGACGGCGTCATCACCTGGGTGGGGCCGGCCGCGCAGGCCCCGACCGCACCGGACGCCGACGTCCTCGCGCTGTCCGGCGTGCTCACCCCCGGCATGGTCAACACGCACTCGCACGCCCCGATGGTGCTGTTCCGCGGCCAGGGCGAGGGCCTGCCGCTGGACCGGTGGCTGCGCGAGGTCATGTGGCCGCGGGAGGCCCGGCTCACCCCTGAGGACGTCGAGGTCGCGATGACCGCGGCATCGGCGGAGATGCTCCGGCACGGGGTGACCACCAGCGTGGAGATGTACTTCCAGCCCGAGCGGATCGCGACCGCGGTGCGGGCCACGGGGGCGCGGGCGATCGTGGCCAACCCGCTGATCGGGCTCCCCGGGTTCGGCACCTTCGACGAGCAGCTGCAGACCGCGGTCACGCTGGCGGCGTCCGCGGACCCGCAGGTGGAGTACGGCATCGGCCCGCACTCGGCCTACACGGTGCCGCTGGAGGTGCTCCGGGACGCCGCCACCGCGGCCCGCGAGCACGACCTGCTGGTGACGATCCACGTCGCGGAGACCGCCACCGAGGGCGACGAGCTGATGGCCACGCACGGGCTCTCGGTGCCCCGGCTGCTGGCCTCGCACGACGTCCTGGGCGGCCGGGTGCTGGCCGACCACTGCGTGCACATGGACGACGGCGACCTCGAGCTGTGGCGGGAGCACGACGTCTCCGTGGCGCACTGCCCCGGCTCGAACACCAAGCTGGCCAGCGGCACGGCCCGGCTGCGGGACATGCTCGACCTGGGCATCCGGGTGGGCATGGGCACCGACGGGCCAGCGTCCAACGACAACCTGGACCTGTTCGAGGACCTCCGACTGGCCGCCCAGTTGGCCCGACTGCGCGAGCGGGACGCCACCGCCCTCACCGCCCCCGAGGCGTTCTGGCTGGCCACCGGTGCCGCCGCGGCCGCGATCGACCGACCGGACCTGGGCCAGCTCTCGGTCGGCCGGCGGGCCGACCTGGTGCACGTCGACAGCGACGACATCGCCTTCGTCCCGGTCGCCGAGCCCGCCGACCTGCTCACCCACCTGGTCTGGTCGGTCGGTTCCCGGCACGTGCGCGACACCTGGGTCGCCGGCCGGCAGGTCGTCCGGGACGGCGTCTCGACGACCGTGGACGAGGCGGCGCTGCGGGCCCAGGTGCAGGAGCGGGCGCTCCGGCTGGCGGCCGAGGCCCGCGGCTGACCCGCAGGGGCCGCGCCGCGGCCACTCAGCGCTCGGCCATCAGCCCCGGCAGCGCGGCGACCAGTCCGGCGCAGGCGGCCTCGACCTGCGCGTAGACGGTCTCGAAGCCCTCGGGGCCGCCGCCGTAGGGGTCGGGCACCGACCGGCCGTCCGGCCCGTCGGGGTCGAAGTCGCGCAGCAGCACCACCCGGGGGTGGTCGGCACCGCCGACCATCTCCTGCAGGTCGGCCAGGTTGCTGGTGTCCATCGCGACGAGCAGGTCGTACCGGTCGACGACGGCGGCGGTCATCTGCTGGGCGCGGTGGGTGTCGGGGTCCAGCCCGCGGGCGCGCAGCACCGCGGCCGAACCGGGGTCCATCGGGCCGCCCACGTGCCAGGCGCCGGTGCCGGCCGAGGTCACCTGCACCCGGTCGGCCAGACCCTCCTCGGCGACCATCCCGTGCAGCACCACCTCGGCGATCGGGGAGCGGCAGATGTTGCCCAGGCAGACCATCGAGACGCGGTACGGGTCGGTAGCAGTGCTCACGAACCCAGTCTCTCCTGTCGGTGCGTGCTGGTAGACAGGACGTGTGACAGAACCCCGTTCCGTCGATGAGTCCTTCCTGGCCCTCCCCCTCTCCGCGCTGACCGAGGCGGCCCTCACCCGGGCCGTCGACCTGGGGTGCGAGCACGCCGACATCCGGGTCGAGCGCATCCGCACCCAGACGCTGCGGCTGCGGGATGCGCGGGTCGAGGCCGCCGCCGACGGCGAGGACCTCGGTCTCGCCGTCCGGGTCGTGCACGAGGGCACCTGGGGCTTCGCGGCCGGGGTGGTGCTGACCGCCGCCGAGGCCGTGCGGCTGGCCGAGGAGGCCGTCGTCGTCGCGCAGGTGTCGGCCGCGGTGAACACCGACCGGGTGGAGCTCGCCCCGGAGCCGGTGTACCCCGACGCCGAGTGGGTCTCGGCCTACGAGATCGACCCGTTCGCCGTCCCCGAGGCGGAGAAGACCGGCCTGATGGTCGAGCTGTCCGAGCGGCTGCTGGCCGCCGACGGCGTCGAGCACGTGCAGTCCGACGTGATGGCCGTGAAGGAACAGAAGTGGTACGCCGACACGGCCGGCACCCGCACCCGGCAGCAGCGGGTGCGCATCCACCCGACCTTCACCGCGCTGACCGTGGACCGGTCCACCGGCGCCTTCGAGTCGATGCGCACGCTGGCCCCGCCGGCCGGCCGCGGCTGGGAGTACCTGACCGGCGACAGCTGGGACTGGCGCGGGGAGCTCGCCGAGATCCCCGAGCTGCTGCGCGAGAAGACCAAGGCGCCCTCGGTCGAGGCCGGCCGCTACGACCTCGTCGTCGACCCCTCGAACCTGTTCCTCACCATCCACGAGTCGATCGGGCATGCCACCGAGCTCGACCGGGCGCTGGGCTACGAGGCCGCCTACGCCGGCACCTCGTTCGCGACCGTCGACAAGCTGGGCAGCCTGCAGTACGGGTCGCCGCTGATGAACGTCACCGGTGACCGCACCGCCGAGCACGGGCTGTCGACCATCGGGTACGACGACGAGGGCGTCGCCGGGCAGCAGTGGGACATCGTGCGCGACGGCGTGCTGGTCGGCTACCAGATCGACCGCAACATGGCCCGGCTGCAGGGCCTGGGCCGCTCCAACGGCTGCGCCTTCGCCGACAGCGCCGCGCACGTGCCGGTGCAGCGGATGGCCAACGTGAGCCTGCAGCCCGATCCCGACGGCCCCTCCACCGCGGAGCTCATCGCCGGCGTCGACCGCGGCATCTACGTGGTCGGGGACAAGAGCTGGTCGATCGACATGCAGCGCTACAACTTCCAGTTCACCGGCCAGCGGTTCTACCGGATCGAGGGCGGGCAGCTCGCCGGGCAGCTCAAGGACGTCGCCTACCAGGCCACCACCACCGACTTCTGGGGCTCGATGAGCCGGGTCGGCGGGCCGGAGACCTACGTCCTGGGCGGTGCCTTCAACTGCGGCAAGGCCCAGCCCGGGCAGGTCGCGCCGGTCAGCCACGGCTGCCCGAGCGCGTTGTTCGAGAACACGACCATCCTCAACACGGTGCAGGAGGGCGGCCAGTGAGCGTCATGACCGCACAGCAGATCGTCGAGGCAGCACTCGCCGCCTCCACCGTCGACGGGCAGGTCGTCTACGTCGTCGACAGCTCCGAGGCCAACCTCCGGTGGGCGAGCAACAGCCTCACCACCAACGGGGCGATGCGTTCCCGCCAGGTCGTCGTCATCAGCTTCGTCGACGGCGGGGCCGGGATGGCCGCCGGCACCGTGGCCCGCACCGGCACCCCCGACGTCGCCGAACTGGTCGCCGCCAGCGAGCAGGCCGCGCGCGACGCCGGTCCGGCCGAGGACGCGATGCCGCTGATCGGCGACGTGCCGGCCGGGTCGGGGGAGTGGGACGCCGAACCCGCCACCACCTCGATCGAGGTCTTCGGCGAGTTCGCCCCCGCGCTGGGGCAGGCGTTCGGCGAGGCCGCGTCCCGCGACGAGCTGCTCTTCGGGTTCGCCGAGCACCAGATGGCCACCACCTACGTCGGCACCTCCACCGGGCTGCGGCTGCGGCACGACCAGCCCACCGGCCGGGTCGAGCTGAACGGCAAGAGCCGGGACTTCGGCCGCTCGGTGTGGGCCGGGGTCGGCACCCGCGACTTCTCCGACGTGTCCATCGAGGCCCTGGCCGCCGAGGTCGAGCAGAAGCTGGCCTGGTCGCAGCGCCGCATCGACCTGCCCGCCGGGCGGTACGAGACGCTGCTGCCGCCCTCCACGGTGAGCGACCTGATGATCTACGCCTACTGGACGATGGAGGCCCGCGACGCCGACGAGGGCCGCAACGTCTACGCGAGGACCGGGGGCGGCAACCGGATCGGCGAGCGCATCTGCGCCCTCCCGCTGACGCTGCGCAGCGACCCCGACGAGCCGGGCCTGGAGTGCTCGCCGTTCCAGGTGGTCGGCGGCTCCTCGGGCATGGCCTCGGTGTTCGACAACGGGATGGCCACCCCGGCGATCGACTGGATCTCCGGCGGGGTGCTGACCAACCTGATCCGCCCGCGCGCGTGGGCGCTGCAGCAGACCGCGCCGGCCACCGCGGCGCTGGACAACCTGGTGCTGGAGGACCCGACCTCGACGGTGACGACCGAGGAGATGATCGCCTCCACCGAGCGCGGGCTGCTGCTCACCACGCTCTGGTACATCCGCGAGGTCGACCCGCAGTCGCTGCTGCTCACCGGCCTCACCCGCGACGGCGTCTTCCTGATCGAGGACGGCGAGGTGACCGGGGCGGTGAACAACTTCCGGTTCAACGAGTCCCCGGTCTCCCTGCTGGGTCGGGCCACCCAGGCCAGCCGCACCGAGCGCACCCTGCCGCGGGAGTGGAACGACTTCTTCACCCGGGCCGCGATGCCGATGCTGCGGGTGCCGGACTACAACCTGAGCTCGGTCAGCCCCGCCAGCTGACGGCGCCGGGCATCGTCGACCGGCCGGGGGCCGCTCGGTATCCTCAGGACGGGCCGTGACTGGCGCACACAGGTGGACCACCACCG
>JAOPVM010000398.1 GCA_025966215.1 Klenkia sp. | reverse complement strand
TGTTCTTGATGTAGTCGGCGTGCCCGGGGCAGTCGACGTGCGCGTAGTGCCGGTTCTCGGTCTGGTACTCGACGTGGGCGATGGAGATCGTGATCCCACGCGCCTTCTCCTCGGGCGCCTTGTCGATCTGGTCGAACGCGGACGCCTCGTTGAGGTTCGGGTACTTGTCGTGCAGGACCTTGGTGATCGCCGCGGTGAGCGTCGTCTTCCCGTGGTCGATGTGCCCGATGGTGCCGATGTTGACGTGCGGCTTGGTCCGCTCGAACTTGGCCTTGGCCACTGGGGTTCCTCTCGCTGAGTGTCTGTCGCAGTGCTGCTGCTGAGTCTGTGGGGTTGCGGGCGGGTGCCCGCGCGGCCCGGGCCGCCTGGTGGCTGCGGCCCGGCCCGCTGTTACTCGCCGGTGGCCTTGGCGATGATCTCCTTGGCCACGTTGGAGGGCACCTCGGCGTAGGTGTCGAACACCATGGTGTAGCTCGCCCGTCCCTGGGTGCGGCTGCGCAGGTCGCCCACGTAGCCGAACATCTCCGACAGCGGGACCAGGGCCTTGACGACGCGGGCGCCGGAGCGCTCCTCCATCGCCTGGATGGTCCCACGGCGGGAGTTCAGGTCGCCGATGACGTCGCCCATGTTCTCCTCGGGGGTGACGACCTCGACGGCCATCATCGGCTCGAGGAGAGCCGGGCTGGCCTTGCGGGCAGCCTCCTTGAAGGCGATCGATCCGGCGATCTTGAAGGCCATCTCCGAGGAGTCGACCTCGTGGTAGGCACCGTCGAGCAGCGAGGCCTTGACCCCGACCATCGGGTAGCCGGCGAGGATGCCGTACTGCATGGCGTCCTGCATGCCCGCATCGACCGAGGGGATGTACTCCCGCGGGATGCGGCCACCGGTGACCTTGTTCTCGAAGGCGTAGGTCGCCGAGTCGCCGCTCATCTCCAGCGGCTCGAGGGCGATCTGCACCTTCGCGAACTGGCCGGAACCACCGGTCTGCTTCTTGTGGGTGTAGTCGTAGCGCTCGACGGTCTTGCGGATCGTCTCGCGGTAGGCGACCTGGGGCTTGCCCACGTTGGCCTCGACGTTGAACTCACGCCGCATGCGGTCGACCAGGATCTCCAGGTGGAGCTCGCCCATGCCGGAGATGACGGTCTGGCCGGTCTCCTCGTCCAGGCGGACCTGGAACGTCGGGTCCTCCTCGGCGAGCTTCTGGATCGCCGTGCCCAGCTTCTCCTGGTCGCTCTTGGTCTTCGGCTCGATGGCCACCGAGATGACCGGCGCGGGGAAGGTCATCGACTCGAGGATGACGGGCTTCTGCGGGTCGCAGAGGGTGTCACCGGTCGTCGTCTGCTTCATGCCGTTGACGGCCACGATCTCGCCGGCGCCGACGCCCGCACGCTCTTCACGCTTGTTGGCGTGCATCTGGTAGATCTTGCCGACCCGCTCCTTGCGGTCCTTGGTGCTGTTCAGCACCGGGGACCCGGCGTCCAGACGCCCGGAGTACACGCGGATGTAGGTCAGCTTGCCGAGGTGCTGGTCGGTCTGGATCTTGAAGGCCAGAGACGCGAAGGGCTCGGTCTCGTCGGCGTGCCGCAGGACCTCGGTCTCGCCGTCCAGCGCGGTGCCGACGATCGCCTCGACGTCCAGCGGGCTGGGGAGGTAGTCGGTGACGGCGTCGAGCATGGGCTGAACGCCCTTGTTCTTGAACGCCGAACCGGTGACGACCGGGTTGACCTCGCCGGCGATGGTGGACTTCCGGATCGCGGCCTTGAGGGTCGCGACCGAGATCTCCTCGCCACCGAGGTAGGACTCCATGATGTCGTCGTGGAAGTCGGCCAGGTTCTCGAGGAACTTGGTCCGGTACTCCGCGGCCTGCTCGGCGAGCTCGGCCGGGATCTCCTCGACCGCGTAGTCCTCGCCCAGCTTGGTCTCCCCGCGCCACGTGAGAGCGCGCATCTCGACCAGGTCGACGACGCCGATGAAGTCGCCCTCGGCACCGATCGGGATCTGCAGCACCAGCGGGTTGGCCGCCAGGCGCTCGACCATCATGTCGACGCAGCGGAAGAAGTTCGCCCCGGTGCGGTCGAGCTTGTTGACGAAGCACATGCGCGGGACGCCGTACTTCTCCGCCTGCCGCCAGACCTGCTCGGTCTGCGGCTCCACGCCCGCGACACCGTCGTAGACCGCGACCGCGCCGTCGAGGACGCGCAGCGAGCGCTCCACCTCGACGGTGAAGTCCACGTGCCCCGGGGTGTCGATGATGTTGATGTCGAACCCGTTCCAGGTGCACTTCGTCGCGGCCGACGTGATGGTGATGCCGCGCTCCTGCTCCTGCTCCATCCAGTCCATGGTGGCCGCGCCGTCGTGGACCTCACCGATCTTGTAGTTGATCCCCGTGTAGAAGAGGATCCGCTCGGTGGTGGTGGTCTTGCCGGCGTCGATGTGCGCCATGATCCCGATGTTCCGGGTGTTGACGAGGTCGGCCATTGCCTTCTCCTCCTGCTCAAGTTCTTGACGCGGGCCCCGGGGGTGGCCCGGGGTTCGCCGCGGGGTGGCGGCTGGTGGCGCTGGTGGGTCCCACCAGCCGCCGGTGACTACCAGCGGTAGTGCGCGAAGGCCTTGTTCGACTCGGCCATCTTGTGGGTGTCCTCGCGGCGCTTGACCGCGGCACCCAGGCCGTTGCTGGCGTCCAGCAGCTCGTTCATGAGGCGCTCGGTCATCGTCTTCTCGCGACGCGACCGGGAGTACTGGATGAGCCAGCGCAGGCCGAGCGTGGTGCTGCGCGAGGCACGCACCTCGATCGGGACCTGGTAGGTGGCGCCACCGACGCGACGGCTGCGGACCTCGAGGGCGGGCTTGACGTTGTCCAGCGCGCGCTTGAGGGTCACGACCGGGTCGGTGTCGTTCTTGGCCCGGACGCCCTCGAGGGCGCCGTAGACGATCGCCTCGGCGATGGAGCGCTTGCCGTCCACGAGCACCTTGTTCACCAGCTGGGTGACCAGCTGGGACTGGTAGACCGGGTCGACGACGAGCGGACGCTTCGGGGCGGGGCCCTTGCGCGGCATTAGCTCTTCTCCTTCTTCGCGCCGTAGCGGCTGCGAGCCTGCTTGCGGCCACGGACCGCCTGGGTGTCCAGGGAGCCGCGGATGATCTTGTAACGGACGCCGGGGAGGTCCTTCACGCGGCCGCCACGCACGAGCACCATGGAGTGCTCCTGCAGGTTGTGGCCGACGCCGGGGATGTACGCCGTCACCTCGACACCGCTGGTCAGCCGGACGCGAGCGACCTTGCGCAGCGCCGAGTTCGGCTTCTTCGGCGTCGTCGTGTAGACGCGCGTGCACACGCCACGGCGCTGAGGGGATCCCTTCAACGCCGGGGTCTTGGTCTTCTCGACCTTGTCCTCGCGGCCCTTGCGGACCAGCTGCTGGATCGTGGGCATGGGTGGCCTTGATCTCCTGCCTGCGCTGGGTCGTGCTGTGGATGAGTGCCGTGCTGGTTCCTGCTGTGGTGCTCAGGTGCGGTGGTGCCTGGTCGATCGGTCCTGCTCCCGGGCCCGTCCTCAGACGTGGTCCGGCCCCCGCGGTCGGGCGTGTTGCCTTCTCGGAGTTCCGGGCCGCCTCGCTGGGAGTCGGACTCGGTCGCCCCTCGCGCCTGGAACGCGATCCCGGGCTCTCGGTCGACGACCGGGCGGGACCTCCTGGTGACCAGGCGATCCGGAGACCGACCCGGGCACCGCGGTGCGTCGGAGGAGGGAGCAGGCCCAGGTCTCCCTGGGCACGGCTGATGACGATACCCGGGCGGGTGGACCCGGTCAAAGCCGGGTCCGTCACGCCAGTTGCGGGCCCGCGTCCGAACGCTGTCGTCAGGCCGTTCCCCGAAGGGCGTGCCGGACGACGACGACGGCTGTGCGGGCCCGGCCACCGCGAGGGGCGGACCCCGGGCAGTGGCCGGCCGGGACCGTACCGCCGTCCAGGTTACCGCCGGGGGGTCCGCCTGTCAGCCCACCGTGGCCCGCGCGTCGTCCCCGCCCCGTCCCGGGCTGTTCCTGTCGTACCCCCGCCCTACCGTCGGGAGGCACACCGTCACCCACTGCAGGAGGCCACCGTGCACGTCGACACCGCCCGTGAGCTCAAGGCCGCACTGTCCCAGCGGCTGGCCGGGTCGCCGCCCGGGGCCGTGGTGGCCAGCGGGCTGCCCGACGGGTCCGGCTGGAGCGGGATCGCGCTGGGCCTGGCCCCGATCGGTCCCGACCAGGTGCACCTGGCCGTGCGCCTGGTCTCCGAGGGCGCCGCCGCTCTCGTGCTCGACGGTCTCGACGAGGCCGCCCGCAGCGAGGTCGACGTGCGGGTCATCGGGCCCGTACGGCCGCTGACCTCCCCCACGCCCGAGGAGCTGCAGCTGCGCACCCGGCCGCTGGTGCCCGGGCTGTCCGTGGCCCACCCGGACGTGACCGCCGGGACGCTGGGCGGCTTCGTCCGGCGGGCGGGTACGCCGGGCCTGCTCGTGCTGTCCAACAACCACGTGCTGGCGGCCAGCGACGCGGCCGCCGAGGGCGACCCGGCTCTGCAGCCCGGCCCCGCCGACGGCGGCACGGCCGCCGACCGGATCGGCACGCTGGCGGCCTTCGAACGGTTCGTGCCCACCGGGAACCTGGTCGACGCCGCAGTGGCGGCCCTGGACCCCGGGGTGGAGGCCGACCCGGGTGGCTACCCCGGGGGACCGCTGCTGGCGACGGTGGCCGCGGCCCTCGAGGTCGATCCCGACGAGCTGGTGGAGAAGGTCGGCCGGACCACGGGGCACACCCACGGGCGGATCACCGCGGTCGAGGTGGACGGCGTGGGGGTGCAGTACGACGAGGGGGTGGTCTACACCTTCGACGACCAGGTCGAGATCGAGGGCGTCTCCGGGGGCTTCAGCGACGGGGGCGACTCCGGTTCGGTCATCTGGCGCAGCCGGGACCGCGCACCGGTGGGCCTGCTGTTCGCCGGCTCGACCACCGGAGGGAGCAACGGCGGGGGCGTGACCTTCGCCAGCCCGCTGGCCACGGTGCTCGCGGTGCTGGGTCTGGAGTGGGTCGCCGGTTGATCCTGGGGCTGGCCCCGCGGGGTGCTGCGGGCGCACCATGGGCGGGTGACCACCCCCACGAGCGGCCGCACCGCGGCGAGCGCGGCCAAGACCGCACTGGCCGCGCGGTTGGCGGCCGACCCCGGCGTGGTCGGCGTCGGCGTCGCCCGGCGGGCGTCGCAGTACGTGGTGCGGGTCGACCTGGTCGACGGGGACGCCGGGGGCGCCGTGCCCGGGGTGGTCGACGGGGTGCCGGTGGTCACCCGGGTGACCGGGCGGGTCCGCGCGCTCTGACCCCACGGCGGCCACGACTCCCCACGGCCGGGCCTGCGCCGGACCGGTGGCTCGTGTCACAGTGCCCCTCGTGACCGAGCACCCCGCGCACCTGGCGACGGAACCCCGCTCCAGCACCGTGGACGACGTCCTGCGCCGCAGTGCCGGGCGCAGCCCCGACCGCGTGGCGCTGCGCTTCGCCGACCGCAGCTGGACCTACGCCGAGCTCGACGCCGCCGTCACCCGGGCCGCGGGCGTGCTGCTGTCCACCGGCCTGGAGCCCGGGGACCGGGTGGCTGCCTACGGCCGCAACTCCGATGCCTACCTGCTCGGCTACCTCGGGTGCGCCCGGGCCGGCCTGGTGCACGTGCCGGTCAACTACGCCCTCACCGGGGAGGAGCTGTCCTACCTCCTCGACCAGTCCGGCAGCCGTCTGGTGCTGGTCGACCCGGCTCTGCGCGGTGCTCTGGACGCGGTGCTGCCCGACGTGCCGGCCGATCAGGTGTTGAGCCTGCGCGACACCGAGGGCTCCCTGCTGGAACGCAGCAGCGCCGGCCCGCTGCCTGCGCTGGACGTCACGGTGGCCGACACCGACCTGGTCCAGCT
>JAOPVM010000389.1 GCA_025966215.1 Klenkia sp. | reverse complement strand
GCCCGAGCCCGGCGCCGTCGCGCTGCGGGTGGCCGTCGACGGGCCGGACGCCGCCGACCCCGGGGCCCTGGCCCGTGCGGTCGCCGACCGTCTCCCCGCGCTGGGCCGACCGGTGACCGTCGTCGCGGCGTCGGGGTTCCTCCGCCCGGCCTCGGTGCGTCTGGAACACGGTCGCACCGACCCCGACGCGCGGTACACCGACTGGCTCGACGTCCGCGCCCTGGCCCGGGAGGTGCTGGACCGGGTCGGACCGGGCGGGCCCGGTGACGTCCTCCCCGAGCTGTGGGACGCCGTCCGCGACCGGGCGACCCGGGCTCAGCGGGTGCCGGCAGCCGGTGTGGTGCTGGTGCCCGGGGCACTGCTGCAGGGCGTCGGGCTGGCCTTCGACGTCGTGGTGCACCTGCGGGTGGGCCCCGCGGCCCGCGCCCGCCGCATCCCGCCCGAGCAGGCGTGGGAACTGCCGGCCTTCGACCGGTACGACGACGAGGTCGACCCGGTGGCGCTGGCCGACGTGGTGGTGCTCGCCGACCACGCCGACCGGCCGGCGCTGGTGCTGCAGGGGCGTTACAGCTCCTGAGCCAGCCACCTGTCCAGGATGTAGCGGGCGATGGAGACCGGCGGGGGCAGCGCGGCCGGTCCGTCGCCGGCCAGCAGCTCGGCCCGGCTGAACCAGCGGGCCTCCTCGATCTCGTCGTGGTCGACCCGCAGCTCGGTGCCCACCGCACGCGCGGTGTAGCCCAGCATCAGCGACTGCGGGAAGGGCCACGGCTGGCTGGACACGTACTGCACGTCGGTGACCTCGAGCCCGACCTCCTCGGCGACCTCGCGGGCCACCGCGGCCTCGGCGGACTCCCCCGGCTCGACGAACCCGGCCAGGATGGAGAACCGCCCGGGTGGCCACACGGCCTGCCGCCCCAGCACGCACCGGTCGCCGCCGTCGTGCACCAGCATGATGACCGCGGGATCGGTCCGCGGGAAGACCTCCTGCCCGGTGCTGGGGTCGCGCTGCGTCCAACCGGACTTCTCGATCGTCGTCGCGGTGCCGGTGTAGGGACTGAACCGGTTGCGCTCGTGCCACTCCACGATGCCCACGGCCTGGGCCAGCAACCCGGCGTCCCGGTCGCCGAGCTCGCCGCCCACCTCGCGCAGCCCGGTCCAGCTGTCCACCGGACGGCCGTTGACGGTCAGCGAGCGTTCCCCGCGGACCACCGCGTACGGCACCCCGTCGGCGTGGCCGAGGTAGATGCCCCCGGTGGGGAACCCCGGCTGGGTGTCCCAGACCAGCTCCGGGCCGGCCGAGCCCTCGTGCACCGGCACCTGGCGCTTCTCGTCGATGGTGAGCACCTGCACCGGGCGCCCCTGCGCAGGGTCGGCGAGCACGCGGTCCAGGTGGCCGCGGTCGTGGCCCACCCGGGACAGCACCGGCACGTCGTCGCCGGACGAGGCGGTGGAGGTGACCCACACGCCGTCCTCGACCGGGGTCTCCAGCGGCGGGTGCCCGCCGGGCGCGGGCGTGGGGTTGTCGGCGGCGGTGCTGCCGCCGGGGGGCACGGTCACGCGGGGCTCCCGGGGGTCGGGGACGGGACGGTCTCGACCGGGCCGAGGACGCGCAGCTGGTCCTCGACCTGGGCTGCGTCCCCGACCACGACCGTGGTGAGCCCGGCGGGATGCAGCCAGCGGCGCGCGGCCCCGGACACCTCGTCGAGGGTGACGGTGGCCAGCGCGGCCTGGTGGTCGGCCAGCCACTCCGGGGGCAGGTCGTGGCCGATCAGCGCGGACAGCGTGCTGGCCAGCCCGGCGTGGGTGGCGGTGGCCAGGGCCATCGTGCCCAGCACGTAGCGGCGGGCGCCCTCGAGCTCGGCCTCGGTGACCGGCAGCAGGGCGATCCGGCCCAGCTCGTAGGTGGTCTCCAGCAGGGCCGGCCCGGTGACCGCGGTGGCGACGTCGGCGTCGACCAGGAACGAGGAGCCGGCGCCGAGGTGGTCGACCGCGCTGCGCGGGCTGTAGGTGTAGCCGCGGCGCTCCCGGATGTTCTCCACCAGGCGGGAGGAGAAGTAGCCGCCGTAGACCATGTTCGCCAGCCGGACGGCGGGCAGCTCGGGGTCCAACCGGCCGGGCGCGGGCCCACCGAGGCGGATGTTGGACTGCACGGCACCGGGCCGGTCGACCAGCTGCAGCGGCCGGGGGCCGACGGCGGGCAGCGGCGGGGCCTCGACACCGGCGCCCTCGCCCACCCAGTCGCCCAGGGCAGCGGCCACCGCGTCGGCGGCCGCTGCCGGGTCGAGGTCGCCGACCAGGACCAGGGTGCTGCCCGTGGGGAGCACCCGCTGGCGGTGCAGGGTGCGCAGCGCGGCCGGGGTGACCTGCTCGACCAGGCCCGGCTCGGGCAGTTGCACGGCGTAGGGGTGCTGGCCGTACCGCCGAGCAGCCAGCGCGGTGCGGGCGACGACGCCGGGCTGGGAGCGGGCGATGCCGATCCGCTCGGTGACCCGCGCACGCTCGGCGGTGACCTGGTCGGTGGGGTACGTCGGGCGGCCCAGCAGCTCGGCGAGCACACCCAGCACGGCGGGCAGCCCGGCCGGGAGCATCGTCGTCCCCAGCAGGAGGCGGTCGGGGTCGGCCGACACCGACAGCTCGGCGCCCTCGGCCTGCAGCAGCTGGGCGATCTGCACCTGGTCGTGGGACCGCGTGCCGAGCAGCACCGCCCCGGTGAGCACCGAGGTGCGGGCCGCGTGCACGGCTGCGGTGCGGGCGGAGGGGGCGGCGAACGGGATGCGCAGCCGCAGCTCGACCAGCGGGACCCCGGGCCGGGGCACGACGGCCAGCCGCAGCCCCGAGGGCAGCGTGCTCAGGTGCATCGCGGGCACCGGCTGGGGGCGGGGGTCGCCCAGCGGCGGGACCAGGGAGAGGTCGAGGACGGGGGCGCTCACGAGGGGTCCTCCAGGCGGTGGGGGGTGGTCACGAGCGGGTGCGCAGCTCGAGGACGGCGGCGCTGTCGCGGGTCAGGCCGCGGGCGGCCTGCTGCACGGCCTCGGGGGTGACGGCGGCCAGCCGCGCGGCCAGCTCGCCGG
>JAOPVM010000351.1 GCA_025966215.1 Klenkia sp. | reverse complement strand
GCACCGCTGCTGGAGCTCTGGGAGACCCTGCCCGGTGGCGAGCTGCCCTTCCCGCCGGACTACCCGAAGATGCCCGGCGAGCCGATGCGGGTGCAGCCCAGCCGCGCCAAGAAGCAGGAGTGACCTGCCGGTTCTCCCGCCGGCCCGCACGTCGCTCGCCCTGCTGGTCCGGGGCGCTGGTGGCGCCGCAGCTCCCCCGCCGCCGGGGTGGTCCTCGGGTTCCGCCGGCTCCGCAGCGGCAGCCTGCTCGCCCGGTAGCGGTCGGCAGCGCCGTCCGCACCGGGGGTCGACCCGTCCTGGAACACCCCGGATCTGGGTGCGGTGCTTTCACAGTTGGCGCGGTGTGGTTAGGCTCGGGGTGTCGGGAAGGCTCTGTAAGTGGCAGGACCCCGACGCACGACCTCAGCTAGGAGCGAGCAATGCCCGAAGGAACAGTGAAGTGGTTCAACGCCGAGAAGGGGTTTGGCTTTGCCACCCCCGATGGCGGCGGCCCGGACGTCTTCGTCCACTACTCGGCGATTCAGACCAGCGGGTACCGCTCGCTCGATGAGGGCCAGCGCATCTCGTTCGACGTCGAGCAGGGCCAGAAGGGCCCGCAGGCGGCGAACGTCAACCCGGTCTGATCTCCCGACCGGGCGGCTGATTCCAGCCACCTGAACCACCGGCAGCGCCCCTCGACCTCCGGGTCGGGGGGCGCTGTCGCGTCCCCGGGCGTCAGTGCGCGCGGGGCACGTACCCACCGATGAGCGCGGACATCAGCAGCGCCCCGGCGTCCGGGCCGACCGCGGCGGTCGCGTCGGCCAGCGCCTGCCAGCGGGCCCGCTCGACGTCGGTCGCCGCGTTGGTGGCTCGGGCGGTCACCTGCTCGGTGAGCCGCGTCCACTCGGTCTGCGGGGTGGGCCAGAGCCCGGTGAGCCGGCGGGCCTCCCCCGAGATGCCGGTGATCCGGACGACGTCGCCGGCGTGGTTGGTCAGCGCCGCGACGTAGCCGGTGTCGACCAGCCCACGGATCGCCGCGACCACCTGGGGACGGGGCAGACCACTGGCCGGGACCACCTGGCCCAGGTAGGGGGCCCCGCCGTGCTCCGGACTGTCGACCAGCCGGGCCACCGCCCGCAGCACCGGGAGGTCGCGGGTGAACCAGGAGTCGGACAGCGGGTCGGTCATGGGGTCCTCTCGGGCACGGGCTGCCGGCCGGGTGCGACCGAGCCTGCCCACGGTACGCAGTCCCCCACCGGTCGCCTCGGTGGTGAGGAGAACCGTGTCGACACCCCGCACCGCACGACCCGCCGTCCTCGGGCTGACGGTCGCCGCCGTCGTCGCCGGTGGACCGGTCACCACCGCCGGCACCGCCGCGGCTGCCCCGACCGACGCCCGGATCACCGAGATCCACTACGCCAACACCGGATCCGACACCGGCGAGGCCGTCGAGGTCACCGCGCCGACGTCGGCCGACCTGGCCGGACTGGGCCTGGTGCTCTACAACGGCAACGGCGGCGCGCCGTACGCGACCGTCCCGGTCCCTGCCTCCGACACCGGCATCGCCGTCGTCCCGACGCCGGGGATCCAGAACGGCAACCCCGACGCCATCGCCCTGGTCTCCGGTGGGCAGGTCGTCGAGTTCCTGTCCTACGGCGGGGCCTTCGCCGGCGCCGGCGGGCCCGCGGGCGGCGTCGTCACCACGGACATCCGGCTACGAGCCGCTGTTCGCCGCCGACCCCTACCGGGCCAGCGACCACAACCCGACGGTCCTGGGCCTGTCGCTGGTCGAGGCCGACACCGCGGCAACGGCCACGGCCACGGCCACGGCCACGGCCACGGTGGGCACCGAGCGGCCCTTCCGGGGCGACCGGCTGACCGTCACCGGCACCGACTTCGCCGCCGGTGAGCGGGTCACGGTCACCATCGGCGGACGCCCGGTCGGCTCCGGGACGGTGGACGAGGCCGGCGCGCTCACCCTCAGCCCCCGGGTGCCGATCCTGCTTCGCGCCGGGGGAGCAGGCCGGCGTCCTCACCGGTTCCTCCGGGGAGACAGCGACGACGACCATCACCCTGCGCACCGTCTGGCGGGAGCTGATCGACCGGTTCCTGAGCCTGTTCGGCTGAGCCCACCCGCAGCACCCGACCGGCCCGTCGCCGGCGTCCCGGCCAGGGGCGCCGGTGGCGGGCCGGTCGTATCGTCGGGTGCATGAGCCAGCACGTCGAGAACACGCCCGCGGTGACCAAGACCGACGCCGAGTGGCGCGCCCAGCTGTCCCCCGAGGAGTACGCCGTCCTGCGCCAGGCCGGCACCGAGCGGCCCTGGACCGGGGAGTACGTCGACACGAAGACCGTCGGCGTCTACCACTGCCGGGCCTGCGGGGCCGAGCTCTTCCGTTCCGAGACCAAGTTCGACAGCCACTGCGGCTGGCCGTCCTTCTACGAACCGTCCGCGAAGGACAACGTGGTGCTCCTGGAGGACCGCAGCCTGGGCATGCGCCGGGTGGAGGTGCAGTGCGGCACCTGCCACAGCCACCTCGGGCACGTCTTCGAGGACGCCCCGCAGACCCCCACCGGGGACCGCTACTGCATCAACAGCGTGAGCATCGCCCTGGCCCCCGCGCAGGGCTGACCGGCTCACCGCGGAGCTGGTCCGCGGCCCGGCCCGGGGGTGAACAGCCTCGGGCCGGTGCCGGTGCTCGCCGGGATCGGGGTGGTCCGCGGCCTGGACCGGCAGATCCGGCGGTCGCGCACCGACCCGGTCCGACCGGTCAGGCCAGACCCGCCACCAGCTCCGCCGCCGTCCGCCGGCTGCCGGTGTAGAACGGGATCTCCTCGCGCACGTGCCGCCGGGCCCGGCTGGCCCGCAGGTCGCGCATCAGGTCCACGATCCGGAACAGCTCGTCGGCCTCGAAGGCCAGCATCCACTCGTAGTCGCCCAGCCCGAACGAGGCCACCGTGTTGGCCCGGACGTCGGGGTAGGGCCGGGCCTGCATGCCGTGCTCCTTGAGCATGTCCCGGCGCTCCTCGTCGGGCAGCAGGTACCACTCGTAGGACCGCACGAACGGGTAGACGCAGACCCAGGCCCGGGGCTCCTCGTCGGCCAGGAACGCCGGGATGTGCGAGCGGTTGAACTCCGCGGGGCGGTGCAGCGCCATCTGCGACCAGACCGGCTCCAGGCGCTGACCCAGCGCGGTGCGGCGCAGCCGGGTGTAGGCGGCCTGCAGGGCCTCGGCGGTCTCGGCGTGCCACCAGACCATCACGTCGGCGTCGGCGCGCAGCCCGGCCACGTCGTACAGCCCGCGGACGACGACGTCCTCCCCGGCGAGCTCCTCGACCAGGGCGGCGACCTCCGCAGCGACCTCGTCGCGGGGCTCGTCACCGAAGGGGCGGGCGAGCCGGAACACCGACCACATCGTGTAGCGGATCGTGGCGTTGAGCTCGTTGGCCCGCTTGCCGGTGCTCTTCTGCTCGGGCTCCTCAGTCATGCCCGCCATTCTCCACCGGCGTCGGTGGGCACCTCAGGTGAGGCTGGCCACCGCCCGCCGGGCGTCCCGGATGCAGGCCGGCACGCCCACGCCGCGGTAGGCGGCACCGGCGACGGCGAGGCCGGGCACGGTGGCGACGGCGGCGTCCACCGCGGCCACCCGAGCGGGGTGGCCGACCAGGTACTGCGGCAGGCCCCCGCCCCAGCGCACCAGGTGGGTCTCCACCGGCTCGGGGCGCTCCAGGGCCAGCAGGTCGGCGACGTCGGCCACCACGGCGGCGGTCAGGTCGTCGTCGTCGCGCCGGAGCTGGTCCTCCTCCAGGTACCGGCCGACCGAGGACCGCACCCGCAGCAGGCCGTCGTCGGACAGGTGCGGCCACTTCTGCGATGAGACGGTGACGCCCTTGACCAGCCGGCCGCTGACCGGTGGCACCAGCAGGCCCGAGCCCGAGGCGAGCTGCTGGCCGGGGAAGGCCATCGCCACGACGGCCATCGAGGCGTACGGGATGCCCTGCAGCGGCTCGACGGCGTCCGGGGCGACGTCGGCGAGCAGCCGGGCGGCCTTGCCGGCCGGCACGGTGACGACGACCGCGTCCGCGGTGAGCACCTCCCGGTCGGCGCCGACGGTCAGCTCGAAGCCGGCGCCGACCCGACGCAGCGTGTGCGCCGGGGTCCGCAACCGGACGACGGCGCCGGAGGCCGCGACCAGGGCGTCGGGCAGCGAGCCGATCCCCTCGGCGACGGTGGCGAAGACCGGGGCGTCGGCGGTGACC
>JAOPVM010000326.1 GCA_025966215.1 Klenkia sp. | reverse complement strand
ACACGGGGTCGAGTGCCTTCTTCGTCTGTGGACGTCGTTGGACCGGTCGCTGACTCTACCGGCCCCGGGGCGGGCTGCGCCCCCGCGAGGTGAGCCGTCACACGTGGGACGGCTCACCTCGCGGGGTGGTGCGGTCAGTCGTGGGTGCGGTGCTCCTCGAGCAGGCGCACCAGGTCGTCGTGGGGGGTGGCGCCACCGGCGGAGCCGGGTCGCTCGCGCGCCGCGGCGATCTGGGCGATGTCCAGGGCGTTGGCGCCGTCGGCGGTCGTCGCGTCGACGTCGGCGCCGGCGTCCAGCAGCCGGGCCACGACGTCGGGGGCCTGCGGTTGCGCACCGGCGGCGACCGCGGCGTGCAGGGCGGTCCGCCCGGTGTCGGGGTCGCGTCGGTCGACCCGGGCGCCCGCGGAGAGCAGCACGTCGACGACGTCGGGGTGCACGCCGCCGGCCGCGGCCTGCAGGGCGCCGCCGTCGGCGTCCGCGCCCCGGTCCAGCAGCAGCTGCACGGTGTCCAGGTGACCGCCGAACGCGGCCCAGGTCAGCAGGTCCACGCCGCTGTGCGGGTCGGTCAGGGGGGCTCCGCCGTCCAGGACGGCGAGCAGGGTCTCCCGGTCGCCGGTGAAGGAGGCGGTGGCCGCGTCCACCGGGGCGCCGAGGGACTGCAGCACGGGTACGAGGTCGGGCGCGGACTCCAGGGCGACCTGCAGCGGGGTGCGGCCGCGCTCGGTGCGGGCGTCGAGGTCGGCGCCGGCGGTGACGAGGACCTCGACGGTCGCCTGCGAGCCGGCGGCCACGGCCAGGTGCAGCGGCGTCCATCCGTCCTGACCGTCGCGCTCCACCGGGATGCCGACCAGCCGGGGCTGCTCGGCGAGGGCGGCGGAGACCGCGGCGGTGTCGCCGGCGTCGATCAGACCGGCCAGCCGCTGGGCGGTCATCCGCAGCGCCCGCAGCTCCCCGGTCGACGGGCCTGCAGGGGTGGTCGGCTGGGTCATGGGTCGTCCCCGTTCACTCGTCGGACGGCCAGGTCGGAGCCCAGCACGGCAGCGAGCAGACCGTATCGGAGCAGGCCGAGGGGCCGGTCGCGCACCACACGGCTCGCGACGGCGTGACCCCCGACACGCCCGGTGCTCCGGGGTCGGATAGGTTCCGCCCGTGTCTGCCTATCGGACGGTCGTCGTCGGCACGGACGGGTCGGAGTCCTCGCTGCGCGCGGTGGCGCGCGCCGGGGCGCTGGCCGGGGCCTGCGGGGCCACGCTGGTGATCGCCTGCGCCTACCTGCCCACCGAGCTCGACGACCGGGAGGCCCAGCGCACCGCCGACGTGCTCAAGGACGAGGCCTACCAGGTCATGGGGTCCTCCCCGGCCGAGGAGACCGTGCGCACCGCGCACGAGCGGGCCACCGCCGCCGGCGCGGGCCAGGTGCGCACCCTGGCCGTCGTCGGCTCACCGGTGGAGGCGCTGCTCGACGTCGTCCGCCGGGAGTCCGCCGACCTGCTCGTGGTGGGCAACCGTGGGCTCAACGGGATCAAGGGGCGGCTGCTGGGCTCGGTGCCGGCCGACGCCACCCGGCGCTCGGACGTCGACGTGCTGATCGTGCACACGACGGACTGACCCGACGGACGAGAACGTGCCGCCCGGGTACGACCCGGCGGCCGCCCTGGACCGGCTGCTGCTGGGTGGTCCGCGGCGCTGGACCCGGCTGGAGGTCGCGCAGCGGGCCGGCGTGCCCCCCGAGCGCACCCAGCGGCTGTGGCGTGCGCTCGGCTTCGCCGACGTCGGGGACACCGAGCCCGCCTTCACCGACTCCGACGTCGCGGCGCTGGGCTCGCTGTCGGCGCTGATCGACTCCGGGTTCGTGGACCTGGAGAGCGAGGCCTCGATCGCCCGGGCGATGGGCCAGTCGCTGTCCCGGCTGGCCGACTGGCAGACCGACATGCTCGCCGCGCTGCTCACCGAGCGGCGGGGCGGCGGTGCAGGACCGGGGGCAGGGCCGGCGGACGACGTCGTCGCCTCGGCCGAGGTGCTGTTGCCCCTCCTGCGCGACGTGCAGGACCACGTGTGGCGCCGGCACCTGGCGGCCAACGCCGACCGGCTGACCGCCGTCGGGTCCGGCGCCGCGGTGGACCGCCGGGAGCTCGCGGTGGGGTTCGCCGACCTGGTCGGCTACACCTCGCGCAGCCGCGGGATGGGTGGTCGTGAGCTCGGCGCCATGGTCGAGGACTTCGAGGGCCTCACCGCCGACCTGGTCGCCCGGCACCACGGCCGGGTGGTCAAGACCGTCGGCGACGGGGTGCTCTTCACCTGCACGTCGGCGGTGCAGGCGGTGGAGATCGGGCTGCGGCTGCCCGAGGAGTGGGCCGCCGACGACCGGCCACCGCTGCGGGTCGGCGCCGCCTACGGCACCGTGCTCACCCGGCTGGGCGACGTCTACTCACCGGTGGTCAACCTGGCCAGCCGGCTGACCTCGCTGGGCCGGCCGGGCACCGTGCTGGTCGACCAGGAGCTCGCCCGGCGGCTGCGTGGGCGACGGGCCTACCGGGTCCGGCCGCTGCGCCGGGTGTCGGTGCGCGGCTACGACCACCTGCAGCCCTGGCTGGTGCGCCGTCGTCCGGGGGCGCCGGTGCCCGGGGAGGACGCCGGGCCGCTGGAGGACCTCCTCGACGAGATCGCCGACGACGTCCTGGGTTAGATGTGCCGGTGACCGCCACCCTCCTCGCCCGCGGTCTGGCCGCCGGACACGGCGCCAAGGTGCTCTTCGCCGACCTCGACCTCGTCGTCGCCCCCGGGGACGTCGTCGGCCTGGTCGGGGTGAACGGGGCCGGCAAGTCGACCCTGCTGCGCACCCTGGCCGGGCTGCTGCCGGCCGAGGCGGGTGCGGTGTCGGTGTCCCCGCCGTCGGCGACGGTGGGCTACCTGCCCCAGGAGCACGAGCGTCGGGACGACGAGACCGTGCTCGCAGCGCTCGCCCGACGCACCGGGGTGGCCGACGCGCAGGCGGTGATGGACGCCGCGTTGACCGACCTGACCGAGGGTGTCGCCGGGGCGGACGACGCCTACGCCGACGCGCTGGAGCGCTGGCTGGCCCTGGGTGGGGCCGACCTGGAGGACCGCGCCGAGGAGGTGGTGGCCACGGTCGCCCCGGGGGTCGCGCTGGACGTGCCGACCTCGGGGCTCTCCGGCGGGCAGGCCGCCCGGGTCGGGCTGGCCTCGTTGCTGCTGAGCCGCTACGACGTGCTGCTGCTCGACGAGCCCACCAACGACCTGGACCTGGCCGGGCTGACCCAGCTCGAGGACTTCGTCACCGGGCTGCGCACCGGGGTGGTCGTGGTCAGCCACGACCGGGAGTTCCTGTCCCGCACGGTCACCCGGGTGGTCGAGCTGGACCTGCCCCAGCAGCTGGTGCGGGTGCACGACGGCGGCTACGAGGCGTACCTGGCCGAGCGGGAGGTGGCCCGCCGGCACGCCCGCGAGGAGTACGACGAGTACGCCGACACGAAGGCCGGCCTGGAGGCTCGGGGGCGGATGCAGCGCAACTGGATGGCCAAGGGGGTCCGGGACTCGATCAAGAAGAGCAAGGACGGCGACAAGCACGTCAAGGCCGCCCAGCGCGCGTCCTCGGAGAAGCAGGCGGCGAAGGCCAAGCAGACCGACCGACGGATCGAGCGGCTGGAGGTGGTCGAGGAGCCCCGCAAGGAGTGGGAGCTGCGGATGGAGATCGCCGCGGCACCCCGCGCCGGGGCCGTGGTGGCCACGTTGCGCGGCGCCGTCGTCCGCCGGGGGGAGTTCACGCTGGGCCCGGTGGACCTGCAGGTCGACTGGGGCGACCGGGTGGCGATCACCGGGGCGAACGGGTCGGGCAAGTCCACGCTGCTGGCCGCGCTGCTGGGCCGGGTGGAGCTCGACGAGGGCGGCGGCTCGCTGGGGTCGGGCGTGCGACTGGGCGAGGTGGACCAGGTGCGGGGGGCGTTCCTGGGCGGGGAGCCGCTCGCCGCGGCGTTCGGCGCCGAGGTGCCCGACCTGCCCGACGCCGAGGTGCGCACCCTGCTGGCCAAGTTCGGGCTGCGGGCCGACCACGTGCTGCGCGCGGCCGGGACGTTGTCGCCGGGGGAACGGACCCGGGCCGCGCTGGCCCTGCTGCAGGCCCGCGGGGTGAACGTGCTGGTGCTCGACGAGCCCACCAACCACCTGGACCTGCCGGCGATCGAGCAGCTGGAGCAGGCGCTGGCCGACTACACGGGCACCTTGCTGCTGGTCACCCACGACCGCCGGATGCTGGAGGCGGTGGCCACCACCCGCCGGCTGACGGTCACCGCGGGACGGGTGTCCGAGGACTGACCGCCGCGTGCGTGCGCGGTCGTCGCGGGTGGCTGACCGGCCGCGGCGGGTCGGCCTCCAGCACGGCGGCGATCGCGTACCCGGCCAGGGCGGCCACCTCGGCGGCGGTGCCCCGACGCGGGTCGATCGGGGCGAGCTGGCGCACCTCGAGCACGAGGTCGACGGCACCCAGCACCCGGGCGGCACTGCGCCACCAGGACTCCCCGGGCAGCTGCGCGGTGGCCGTGGTGGCGCGTCCGGCGAGCCTGGCCCGGACGGCGACGGGGCACACCGGCGCCCCGGTCTCCAGCGCGGGCTGCACCGACGCCGGGCGGAAGCGGCCCAGCTCGGTGCCGCAGCTGGGGAGCTCCTCGGGTCGGACGAGCACGCCGCGGCCCTGCCCCAGCTGCGCGGTCACCTCCGCGCCGCGGACCGTGGCCAGCCCGGGCCAGACGGCCGCGTCGTCGTCGGGCAGCGCGGTGACCGCGGTGCGCAGTGCCAGGTCGTCCACCCAGGACACCCGGTTGGCGACCAGCAGCCGTGCGCCGGTGGGCCACGGGACGGGCGGGGGGAGCACCTGCACCCGGACGCCGGCGGCGGTGAGCAGCCGGGCGGCGGTGCAGGTCCCGTGGCGTCGGCCG
>JAOPVM010000311.1 GCA_025966215.1 Klenkia sp. | reverse complement strand
GTCTTCGCCGCGGTGACCTCCGACGTGTCCACCGCGACCGGGCTGGACGGGGCGATCAACGCCATCGGCGACGTGCCCACCGGCCGCTGGTTGCTCACCGCGGTCTCCCTGGGCTTCGTCGCCTTCGGCGTCTACGCCCTCGCCCGGGCCCGCTACCCCGACCGCGACCCCTCCAGCTAGACCCCGGACGGCACTGCGGCCGGCCTCCCCGAGGGGAGACCGGCCGCAGCGGGTGGTGCGGGTGACTCAGCCGAGGTCGATCGCCTCGTAGCAGGCCTCGGTGAACTCGTAGCCCTCGGCGGTCGAGCCCTCCAGGTCGGCCTCGGCCACCGTGACGCCGGTGGAGGCGTCCGCGCTGACGTCGGAGAGCTGGGTGGTGCGCACCGCAGCGGCGTCCCCGCCGTTGGCGTAGTTGCCCGACCCCTCGGGCAGGATGCCCTCGTAGTCGACCGACTCCAGGGCCGCCGACGCGTTGGCCAGACCCTCACGGGTCAGGTCGCCGGACTCGGCAGCAGCCTCGAGGGCGGCCTTCATCGGGTAGGACCAGACCCAGCCGGACAGGAAGAACTCGTTGGGCGTGGTGTCGCCGGCAGCCGCACGCATGGCCTCGTGGCCGGGGGTGTCGGTGTCCCAGGGGCCCCACGGCCCGAGCAGCTGGTAGCTGGCGGTCAGTGCCGGCGCGGCCGGGCTCTGCAGCAGCGCGGCGTTCCAGGTGGGCGAGGAGCCCAGGAAGCGGCCCTGGAAGCCGGCGGCGACGGACTGGCCGACGATCGTGGCCATGTCGGCCGGTCCGGTGGAGACCACGACGACGTCGGGCTGCTGGTCGACGATGGCGGCCACGGCGGCCGACTGGTTGTCGGTGCCGGCGGTGGTCTCCACGTTGGCGAAGTCCAGGCCGTTGGCCTCGGCGGCGACCGAGGCACCGGCGGCGGCGTCCCCGCCGTAGTCACCGGCGTAGTGCACGGCCATCACCGACTGCGCGGAGTAGGTCTCGGCCGCGTAGTCCACACCGTTCATGGCCTCGGCGCAGTAGGTCGGGCCGGACTCCAGGATGACGTCCTGGAAGAGGTACAGCGAGGTCCACCCGGCGGGGGCGGCGACGATGTCCTCCGCCGCCAGGTCCTCGACGATGGAGGCGGTGGGGGGCGAGCCGAGGGTCTGCGCCAGGCCCAGGATGTCGGGCTTGATCTCCTGGTAGACCTGGTTGGTGACCTGCGGGTTGTACTGGTTGTCCCGCACGTACTCGCTGACGTTGACGTCGTAGCCGCCGATGCCGCCGTCCTCGTTCACCCGGTTCCAGAACGCCTCCTGGCCGGCGACGATCGTCGGACCGGCCGCGGCGAAGGGGCCGACGGTGAGGTCGGACAGCGTGCCGAGGTAGATGCACCCGTTGTCGGGGTTCACCGCCTCCGGGCAGGGGTCGCTGGTGACGCCGACGTCGGTGGCGATGCTGCCGCCCTCGCCGCCGCCGCCGTCGGCGGGGTCCTCGCTGCCGCCGCGGCACCCCGCGGCGAAGACCGCGAGGCCGGCCAGGGAGGCCGCCGCCACCCGCCGGCGTGTGGTGGTGCTGCTCATCTGTCGTGCTCCCTTCGTGCCGGCGTCGGTGCCGGTCGGGTGACCCACCCGTCGTCGTCGACGGGCGGGAGTCTCGTGGCCCCCTCGCAGGGTCCCGCGGCGTGCCGGGCACGTCGTGGGGGGCGAGGGGGTCCTTCTAGTAGGAGAAGGGCCAGGACTTCCAGTAGTTCCGGGCACGGACCCACACGCCGAACAGGCCGCGGGGTTCGAAGATCAGGAAGGCCACGATGAGCAACCCGTAGAGCAGCGTCTCCACCTGGAAGACGTTGGGGAACTCGGTGGCCGAGGAGGAGAGGAAGGGCAGGTACTCGGGCAGCTCGCGGGTCAGTCGGGGCAGGATCGCGATGAAGAAGGCGCCCATGATCGAGCCGGAGATCGTCGCGACGCCGCCGATCAGCACCATCGCCACGAACTGCACGCTGACCAGCAGGCCGAACGAGCTGGGGTCCAGGTAGCCGGAGACGGAGTACAGCAGCGCCCCGGCGCAGCCGGCGTAGAAGCCGGAGATGACGAACGCCAGCCGCTTGGCCTTCCGGACGTCGACCCCGGTGACCTCTGCGGCGATGTCCCGGTCGCGGACGGCGGCGAAGCTGCGGCCGATCGCGGAACGGGCGATGTTGCGGCCCAGCAGCGCGAAGACCACCAGCAGCGCCATCATCAGCAGGTACATCTGCTGGTCGGCGCTGAACGCGTCGGTGGACCGGGAGAGGTCCACCCCGAACAGCACCGGGTCCGCGGCCGGCCGGCCCACCCCGACGCCACCGGTGACCGCGTCCCACTCGCGGAACACGTGCTCGCCGAGGAAGACCAGGCCGAGGGTCACGATGGCCAGGTAGAGCCCGCGCAGGCGGGAGGCCAAGGGGGCGACGACCAGCCCCACCAGTGCCGCCATCGCGCCACCGGCCAGCAGCCACACCGGCAGGAACGTGATGCCGAACCCGTAGAGGTCCTCGTCGCCGGTCTCCCCGCTGACCACGGCCGCGGTGTAGGCGCCGATGCCCAGGAAGAAGGCGTGCCCGAGGCTGACCTGCCCGGCGTACCCGGTGACCAGGTTCAGCCCGATCGCGCCGATGGCCAGCACCGCGCCGGTGGCCAGCAGCCGCAGCAGTTCGTCCTCCAGCACGAAGGGCAGCAGCAGGACGAGCACCAGCAGGACCCCGAGGGAGACCTTCTTGGCGCCGGTGTTGAGCAGCGCCATGTCCTGGCCGTAGCCGGTGTACATGGCCGGGCGGCCCCAGGGGCGTCGACCCTTCGCCGGGGCCGGCGTGGGCCGGTCGACCGGGCGGTTCTCCAGCGCGGTCACACGCGTTCCACCTCTCGGGTGCCGAACAGGCCGTAGGGCTTCACCAGCAGGACGACCAGCAGCAGGACGTACGGGGAGACCAGGGAGAAGTTCTGCCCGAGCCAGGGCAGGTACTCCCCCTGGTAGCTGGCGAAGAAGGACTCGACGATGCCGACCAGCAGGCCGCCCACGACGGCGCCCTCGATGGAGTCCAGGCCGCCGATGATGATCGCCGGCAGGGCCTTCAGCGCGATGATCCAGGTGGACTGGTCCACCCCGCCGCCGGCACCGACGAAGGCCCCGGCGACCGCGGCCAGGCCGCCGGCCATGGCCCAGGCCAGCGCGGTCATCGCTCCGACCGACACGCCCTGCACCATCGCCGTCTCCTGGTCCAGCGAGGCCGCCCGCATGGCCAGCCCGTACCGGCTGTAGCGGAAGAAGGCGAACAGCGCGCCGACCACGACGACCAGCACGGCGACCATGGCGATGTAGCGCTCCTGCACCGGCAGGCCCGCGACGTCCACGGTGTTCAGGCCCCACGGGTCACCGACGTTGCGCACATCGGGGCCGATGAAGACGTTCACCACGACCCGGATGGCGATGTCCAGGCCGAGGGTGATGATCGCGACGACGAACACCGGTCGGCCGATCATCGGGCGGATGGTGGTGCGCTCCAGCCCCAGGCCGAGCGCGGCGATGCCGATCGCGGCCAGCGGGACCGCGAGGTAGAAGCCGACCGGGCCGGCCAGGTAGCTGACCAGCACCGCCCCGGCCAGCATCAGCGCCGGCTGGGCGAAGCTGATCACCTTGGAGGACTTGTAGATGATCACGAAGCTGACGGCGAGCATCGCGTAGACCGAGCCGAAGCCCAGTCCGCGGATGGTGGTCAGCAGCACGTCCCTCATCGGGTGGAACCTCTCGAGTACATCCCCTCGACGAGGGGACCGAAGCGCTCGGCGAGCGCGGAACGTCGGACCTTCTGGGTCGCGGTGAGCTCGCCGTCCTCGTGGTCGAGCAGCTTGGGCAGCAACCGGAAGGCCTTGATCTGCTCGACGGTCGCGAGGTCGGCGTTCACCGCGTCGACCTGGGCCTGGACCAGCGCGACGACCTCGGGCTTCTCGGTCAGGTCGCGGTAGGTGGTGAAGGAGATCTTGTTGCGCTGGGCCCAGTCGGAGACCGTGTCGGGCTCGATGCCGATCAGCGCCACCAGGTAGGGCCGGCGGTCACCGATGACCACGGCCTCCTTGATCAGCGGGCTCACCTTGACCGCGTTCTCGATCTCCGAGGGCGCGATGTTCTTGCCACCGGCAGTGATCAGGATGTCCTTCATCCGGTCGGTGATCCGCAGCCGACCGTCCTCCAGCACCCCGACGTCTCCGGTGTGCAGCCAGCCGTCGGCGTCGACGGCCTCCGCGGTGGCGTCCGGGCGCTTCCAGTAGCCCAGGAAGGTGGCCGGCCCGCGGGTCAGCACCTCACCGCTGGTCTCGTCGATCCGCAGCTCGACCGCGGCGTGCGGCTCGCCCACCGTGCCCAGCCGGATCCGACCGGGACGGTTCGCCGTCGCTGAGGCGGTGTTCTCGGTCATCCCGTAGACCTCGTGCACCGGGACGCCCAGGCCCATGAAGAACTGCAGGACGTCGGTGGCCACCGGTGCGGCGCCGCACCCGGCCCAGCGCACCCGGCGCAGCCCGAGGCGGTCCCGCAGCGCCCGGACGACGAGCACCCAGGCGATGGCGTGCTGCACCCGGCTGCCCAGGGTGTGCCTGCCGCCGGGGCGGGCGAGGGTCTCCCCCCCACGGCGGGCCAGCG
>JAOPVM010000303.1 GCA_025966215.1 Klenkia sp. | reverse complement strand
GCGGCCGTCGCGGCGTTCCGGGCCGCTGCTCCCACGCGCGGGCTCGTCGTCGCCGGCGGGGTGCTCGCGCTGGGGCTGGTGGTCACCACCGCGGCCGTCGGGCACCCCGTGGCCGGTCCGTTGCCCGGGCTGGCCGTCGTCGTCACCGCCGTCCACGTGGCCGCGATGACCGTCTGGCTGGGCGGGCTGACCGCCCTGCTGGCCGGCGCCCTGCGGCGTGGGGTGCCGGCCGGTGAGCTGGCCACGGCGCTGCCCCGGTACAGCCGGCTCGCGGCCGGCTCGGTGGCCGCGCTGGTGGTCACCGGGGTGGTCCAGTCGATCCGCGAGGTCGGCTCACCGACCGCGCTGGTCTCCACCACCTACGGCTGGGTGCTGGTCGCCAAGTTCGCCCTGGTGCTCGGGCTGCTCGCCGTCGCCGGGGTCAGCCGGGTGTGGGTGCAGCAGCAGCTGGGTGCCCCCCGCACGACCCGGCGCCGGGTGGTGGCGCACGCGTTCAGCGCCGCCGACGACGACGAGGACACCGCGGCCCAGGAGCGGGCCCGCGCCGCGGTCGCCGACGTCGCCCCGTTCCGCCGCTCGGTGCTGATCGAGGTCGCCGTCGCCGCCGCGGTCCTCGCGCTGTCGGCGGTGCTGGTCGGCACCCCGCCGGCCAAGGCCGCCGTCGCCGACCCGGTCGACGTCACGCTCCCGCTGCAGGGGGCGACCGGCGCCGACGGCAGCGTCCAGCTCTCGGTCGACCCCGCGCAGCCCGGGCCGAACACCCTGGACGTCTACCTCTTCGACGCCGACGGTCGGCTGACCCAGCCGCAGTCGCTGCGGGTGACCCTCACCGAGGCCGAGCAGCAGATCGGCCCCCTGGACGTCGAGCTGCAGCCGGCCGGGCCGGGCCACTCCGTCGGCGACGTCCAGCTGCCCACCGCGGGCAGCTGGACCCTCACCGTCACCGTCCGGCTCGACGAGTTCACCGCCCTCACGGCGTCCAGCACCTTCCCTGTGCGCTGAGCCAGCGCACACCGCTCTGACAGGAGAAGCATGTCCACCACCCCCCGTCGGCTCGCCGTCCTCACGCTGGCCACCGGCATCACCGTGGCCGCCGGCGGCGGCGTCGCCTCCGCGCACGTCGGGGTGTCCTCCGCCGAGGCCACCCCCGGTGGCTTCGGCGTGATGACCTTCCGGGTCCCCAACGAGAGCGACACCGCCAGCACCGTGTCGCTGCGCATCCAGCTGCCCACCGACACCCCGCTGACCTTCGTGCAGGCCGAGCCGGTGGCCGGCTGGACGATCACCCCGACCACCACGCAGCTCGACCCGCCGGTGGAGTCCGACGGCGAGGAGATCACCAGCGCGGTGACCGTCGTGGAGTTCACCGCCGACGCCGGTGGCGGCATCGCCCCGGGCCAGTTCCAGGAGTTCTCCCTGCTGGGCGGGCCGTTCCCGGATGTCGAGTCGCTCTCCCTCGGCACCGTGCAGACCTACAGCGACGGCACCGAGTCCGCCTGGATCGAGCCGACCGTGGAGGGCCAGCCGGAGCCGCAGTACCCGGCGCCGGTGCTGGACCTCAGTGGGTCCGCGGCCGTCAGTGGTGACGACCACGGCTCCACGGCGAGCCCCGACACCGACACCGCTGCCTCCGGCTCCGAGGCCGCGGCGGCCGGGGACGGCAACGGCCTGGCGATCACCGCGCTGGTGCTCGGCGGGCTCGGGTTGGTCGCCGGTGTGGCCGGACTCGCCCTGGGCCTGGCCGCGCGTCGTCGTACCGTGGGTCAGTGAGCTCTTCCCCGCGCCGTACCGTCCTGGCCGCCGTCGGACTGACCGTCGGGCTGGTGCTGGCCGGCTGCGGCGGGTCCGCCGAGGCCGACGGCGGACACGGTGACCACGCCTCGGGCGAGGCGCCGGCGACGGTGTCCGGGCCGGACAACCCCTACGACGGGTTGTACCTGCGCGATGCGTACCAGAAGCCGTCGTTCACCCTCACCGACCAGACCGGGGCCGCCTACGACTTCGCGGCGGAGACCGCGGACGGTCCGACGCTGCTGTTCTTCGGGTACACGAACTGCCCGGACATCTGTCCGACCACGATGGCCGACGTCGCGATCGCGCTGCAGACCTCCGACCCGGAGGTGGCCGCGGCGACCACGGTGGTCTTCGTGACCACCGACCCGGCCCGGGACACCCCCGAGGTGCTGGGGGAGTACCTGTCGCTGTTCTCCACCGCACCGGCCCCGGCGATCGTGGGGCTGACCGGGACGCAGTCCGAGATCGACGCCGCCCAGCTCGCCGCGGGGGTGCCGTTGGCCGAGGAGATGGGTCAGCAGCACTCCTCGCTGTTGCTGCTCTACGGCACCGACGGCGAGGCCGACGTGGCCTTCGACGCCGGCAACACCTCCCGGGACATCGCGCACGACCTGGCGGTCGTCGCCGGGGAGTGAGGACGGACCGTCGTCCCCGCCCGAGGTCCGGAGAGGTTGGTCACGGGTTCAACCACCTCGCGCGGGGGCACCTGCACCCCTCGTGAACCGTTCCCTGCTGGTCCTCCCGCTCGCCGCCCTCGCGCTCGCCGGGTGTGCCGGCAGCGGCGACCTGGGGCAGACCGCGGCCGAGGAGGCACCGGGCGGGGAGTCCTCGGCCCAGGTCGAGGTCAGCAAGGACGTCTCGATCCTGCGGGCCACGCTGACCGAGGCGTCCGGCGACGCGCTGCTCCGGGTGGAGGTGACGAACGCCGGGGCCGACGACGACACGCTCCGGGCAGTCAGCGGCGCCGGTCACGACCCGGTGGACGCCGGACCGTGGACCGTGCCGGCCGAGGGCGTGCTGCACCTGGGCCTGGAGGGCACCGCGGCCGTGGTGCTCCCGGACACCGCGGGCGCGGTCGCTGTGGGCGACGTGGTCGAGGTGACGTTCGTCTTCGACCGGTCCGGCGAGATCACCGTGACCGTCCCGGTCACCGGCTGAGCGGGGCGTCCGGCACGACGTCGACCCCGCCGCGTGGCAGGCTCGGGCCGTGCTGGACACGGGGGTGCGCGCCGGGGCTCTGGACGCACACGCCCTGGAGGTCCTCACCGCGCAGGGCCCACCACCCGGTCAGCAGGGCCACCTCGGGGTGTCGATCCTGCTGGCGCTGCTGTCGGCGTGCGCCTTCGCGGTGTCCACCGTCGTGCAGCACCGGGCGGCCACGAACGCCGCCGCCGACCTCCCGGAGGGCGCGGTGCTCCGCCTGGTCGGCAAGCTGGTGCGCAACCGGTCCTGGATCGGCGGGCAGGGTGCGGCGCTGTGCGGGTTCCTGCTGCACGCCGCCGCGCTGAAGTTCGGGCCGGTCGTCGTGGTGCAGCCCCTGCTGTCCGGCGGGCTGGTCATCTCCCTGGCCCTGGGTGCCCTGGTCGACCGACGGCACGCCGACCGGCTGCTCCCCGAGCGCGGCCAGTGGATCGCTGCCGGTGTCGTGGCGGTGACCCTGGGCCTGTTCGTCGTCTCCGCGCGGCCCCAGCACGGCAGCTCCTTCGCCGATCCGGAGGCGCTGCTGCTGTGTGCCGGCGGGGCGGGGACGGTGATGGTGCTGGCCGCGCTGTGGGCGCTGCGCCCGGCCGCGCCGCACAAGGCGCTGGCGCTGGGCCTGGCGGCCGGCGGCGGGTTCGGCATCACCGGGTTGCTGCTCAAGGACGTCGTGGCCCACCCCCCGGCCGAGCTGCTCACCAGCTGGACCACCTACGTGCTGCTGGCCTCGGGAGCGGCCTCCATCGTGTTCGCCCAGTGGGCCTACCAGTCCGGTGCGCTCATCGAGTCGCTGCCGGTCATGGCGGTGCTCGAGCCGCTGGTCGCCGTCGGGCTCGCCGCACCGGTGTACGGCGAGATCCTGGCGCCCGGCCTGCTGGCCGGCGCGGGTCAGCTGGTCGGTGTGGTGGGGCTGGTGGTCGGGGTCGCCGTGCTGGCCCGGCGCACCGCGGCGCGGGAGACCACCGGGGTGCCCCTCGCCGTCCCGGCGCCTGCGCCGGCACCGCACCGGCACGGCTGACCCGCACCTCGGGGCCGTCCGAATGACACCGGTGTCGTTCGCCACCCGGCGTGTCCCGGGCGACGCGCCGGACGGGGGGTCACAGGCCGGTCACGGTTCGTTAGGTTGCCTGCTGTCGATCGAGTCGCGGCGGACAACGGGGGACCACGGGTGGCGGTACGGACAGGTGCTCGACGGCGACCGGCGGTCCTCCTGGCCGCCGTGGCCCTGGGCGGGGTGCTCGCCGCGACCCTCGGGTTCCCCGGCATCCCGGCCGAGGCGACCGCCGACGACAGCGTCGCCCACGCGCTGACCGCGTCGGAGAACGCGTCGTTCCTGGACGAGGCCGAGCTGATGCCGCAGATGGCGATCACCGAGGCCCAGGCGCAGCAACGGCTGGCCGAGGTGGCGGCCAGCCGGGCCGAGCGCGCCGAGGCCGAGGCGGCCGCGGTCGCCGCCGCCGAGGCTGCCCGCCCGAAGGTGGTCGTCCCGGTGGACGGCGCCCGGATGACCACCTGCTTCTGCCAGCGCTGGGGCACGATGCACTGGGGCATCGACCTGGCTGCGCCGATGCTCACCCCGGAGTACGCGGCCGAGGACGGCGTCGTGCTGCGTGCCGGTGCGGCCAGCGGGTACGGCCAGGCGGTCTACATCCTGGGCGTCAGCGGTGACGTGACGGTCTACGGGCACATGGAGGAGATCGAGGTCTCCGCCGGGGACGTCGTCGAGGCGGGGCAGACCATCGCGCTGCTGGGCAGCCGGGGGCAGTCCACCGGCCCGCACCTGCACTTCGAGGTGCACTCCGGTGGCTTGAACGGCCCGCCCGTCGACCCGGTGGTGTGGCTCCGCGACCAGGGCGCGGACATCTGAGGCGGGCGCCGTCGGCGTCACGGTGCCGTCAGGTCGAGGGGCTCACCCTGGGTGAGTCACTGAGGCGAGAGTCACTCGAGGAGTGGAATCACTGCTCTTCTGTGACGACACGCCGCGTTTCCTACACCGCTGGGTCCTCCGGGCAGTCAGGCTGATCCCACGAAGGTCCCTCGAGCCTCGGCATCCACGCCGGCGTCGTCTTCTGTGAACGACGCGACCCGGCCTGCGGGGCTGGAGACAGGAGTGCCGACATGACGTCGGTCCTCGACCTCGGGCGTCAGCCCACCCGAACCACGTGGCTCGCCGGCGGGATCGCCTCCACGATCCTGCTGGCTGCCGCCGGACTGATCGGCACGGCCGGCACCGCCGAGGCGGCGGCCGCCACCGCGGTACCGCAGGGCGCGACACAGTCGTTCGCCGTCCTGGCGGCCACCGGGATCACGAACACCGGCACGACCACCGTCAACGGTGACACCGGGAGCTTCCCGACCGCGACGGTCACCGACAACGGCACCATCGCGCAGATCGGCGTGCCCCAGGGGGCAACGG
>JAOPVM010000282.1 GCA_025966215.1 Klenkia sp. | reverse complement strand
ATGGCGATCTCCTCCTGGGCGATGTAGCCCCAGATGTCCAGCTCGGTCCAGTTGGACAGCGGGAACACCCGGATCGACTCACCCAGGTGGATCCGGCCGTTGTAGAGGTCCCAGAGCTCGGGTCGCTGGTTCTTCGGGTCCCACTGGCCGAACTCGTCGCGGAAGCTGAAGACCCGCTCCTTGGCCCGGGCCTTGTCCTCGTCCCGGCGGGCACCGCCGAACAGGGCGGTGAACCCGTGCTGCTCGACGGCGTCGAGCAGCACCGGGGTCTGGATCCGGTTGCGCGAGCCGTTGGGCTCCTGCTTCACCGTGCCGGCGGCCATCGCGTCGGGCACCGAGGCGACCACGAGCTCGACCCCGAGCTCGGCCACCCGGCGGTCGCGGAAGGCCAGCACCTCGGGGAAGTTCAGCCCGGTGTCCACGTGCATCACCGGGAACGGGATGCGGGCCGGGGCGAAGGCCTTGCGGGCCAGCTCGAGCATGACGATCGAGTCCTTGCCGCCGCTGAACAGCAGCACGGGGCGCTCGAGCTCGGCGGCGACCTCGCGGATCACGTGGATCGACTCGGCCTCGAGGGTCTGCAGCTGGGTCAGCCGGTGCTCAGGGGTGCTCACGCGCAGGTGCTCCGGGTGCTCGAGGACGGACGGGCCAACCCCACCAGTCAGGTGGGGATTGCCCGACCAGTCTTGCTCATGCCCCGGTGCGCACCGCGGCCAGCACCCGGGCGGCCAGCTCGGGCCGGCACACGACCAGGTCGGGCAGCCACGCGTCGGGCACCGCGTACTGCAGTGGCGAGCCGTCCAGCCGGGAGGTGAACAGCCCCGCCGCGCGGGCGACGGCGACCGGGGCGGCGGAGTCCCACTGGTACATGCCGCCGGCGTGCACGTAGGCGTCTGCCTCCCCGCGCACCACGGCCAGCGTCTTGTAGCCGGCCGATCCCAGGGGCACGAGGACGGCGCCGAGGGCGTCCGCGGCGGCCCGGGCCTGCGCCGGGGGACGACTGCGGGAGACCGCGACCCGCAGCGGTCCGGCGGGCACCGGGGGGACGACGGGAGCCGGGTCGGTGGTGACCACCTCGCCGAGCGCGGGCAGCCCCACGGCCGCGGCCGTCAGGTCGTCGGCCGACCTCTCCCACAGCGCCACGTGCACCGCCCAGTCGTGCCGGTCCCCGGAGCGGTACTCCCGGGTGCCGTCCAGCGGGTCGACGATCCACAGCCGGTCCGCGGTGAGCCGCGCCGGGTCGTCCACGGCCTCCTCGCTGAAGACCGCGTCGTCGGGTCGGTGCTCGGCGAGGACGGCGGCGATCGCGGCCTGGGCAGCGGCGTCCCCGGCGTCCCCGAGGGCCTCGTCGTGCAGCTCTCCGGCGTGCAGCAGGGGCAGCAGGACGTCGGCGGCGGCCCGGGCGGCGAGCGCGGCGACCTCGACGTCGGTCCGGCTCACGCGTCGCTCCCGGGGTGCAGTGCCGTGGCGTCGGTGGCCCGCCCGGGCGGGGTGTGCCGACCGTGGGCGTCGGTGATCTCGCCGAAGTAGGCCGTCATCTGCTCCTCCCGCGGGGTGATGAACAGCCCCTGCACCGAGACCAGCACCCGGTCGGGGTCGGCGGCCAGGGCCACGCTGCCGAGCACGGTGGTCTTGCGGCCGTCCTCCTCGGCCACCCAGGCGCGGAACACCAGCGGGGTCTGCAGCGGCACCGGGCCGCGGTAGTCCAGCTCCAGGTGCGCGGTCATCCCCCAGCGGTCCGCGGCGACCGCGGCCGAGCCGAGCAGCTGGTCCATCAGCAGGCCGCTCATCCCGCCGTGCAGGAAGCCGGGCGGGCCCTCGTACTGCAGGCCCAGGGTGGCCTCGGCGACCACGCCGGCGCCGTCCCGGCGGATCCGCAGCGGCGGCGCGATCGCGCTGCCCACCCCGGTGACCGGGGAGAACACCCGCCGGAAGGCGATGGGGTCGTCCAGGGCGGGGAGCTCGTGCCGGTTGCGGGTGCTGGTGAGCAGCCCCCGGCTGACCTCCCGGGCGCGGGCAGCGGCGGCGGTGAGCTGACCGGGTCCGACCGTGGTGCGCACCGTGGCCTGCACCAGCTCGCGGACGGCGTCACCCAGGTCGGTGACGGCGGCCATCAGCTCGGGGTCGTAGGCGCTCTCGGTGGTCACCGTCGGACCGTATCCCGCCCGGTCAGGCCCGCAGGGCGCGGTGCCGGGCCAGCTGGTCGGGCCGCAGCTGCAGCACGGTGCCCTGGCACTCGGTGAGCACGGTCCCGGGGTCGGCGGCGGTGGCCAGCGTGGTCCGCACCCGCCACCGGGTCTCCTCGGCGGTCTCCACCCGGGCCTGCAGCACCAGGTCGGTGTCCTGCGGCACCGGACCGCGGAACGCGATCGCCAGCTTGCTGACCAGCCGGGGCTCCTCGGCGCCCAGCACCGCCTGGCCGGTCATCGTCTCCAGCAGCAGGGCCAGCACCCCGCCGTGCACCGCGCCGGGTGCCCCCTGCTGCACCGCGTCCAGGCGGCAGGTGCCGGTGGCCGCGTGGTGGGTCCGGGTGACGGTGAGCGGCGGGGCGACCGGGCTGCCACTGCCGGTGGCCGGGTCGAACGCCGAGGTGCCGGTGGGGGCCGGGCCGCCGTCGGGGAGCAGGTC
>JAOPVM010000278.1 GCA_025966215.1 Klenkia sp. | reverse complement strand
AGGCCGGCCAGGGCATGAACGTCTCGATGCACGACGCCTGGAACCTGGGCTGGAAGCTCGCCGGCGTGGTGCGCGGGACGGCTCCTCCGGCGCTGCTGGCCACCTACACCACCGAGCGGCAGGTGGTCGCCCAGGAGCTGATCGACTTCGACCGCCGGTTCGCCGCCCTGTTCAGCGCACCACCCGGCGAGGCCGACCCCGCGGAGTTCCAGCGCTACTTCGTGCAGCAGGGCCGGTTCACCGCGGGCACCGCCACCCGCTACGCGCCCTCGATCGTCACCGCGACGACCGACCACCAGGAGCTGGCCGTGGGGTTCCCGGTGGGCATGCGCTTCCACTCGGCGCCCGTCGTCCGACTCGCCGACGCCCGGCCGGTGCACCTGGGGCACGCCGCCCGGGCCGACGGCGCCTGGCGGCTGTACGCCTTCGCCGACCGGGACGCCGTGGCACTGCGGGCCTGGTGCGCGTTCCTGGACTCGCCGGACTCCCCGGTACGCCGACACACCCCGGCCGGCTGGGACCCCGATGCCGTGCTCGACGTCCGGGCCGTGCTCCAGCAGCACCACCACGACGTCGACGTCACGTCGCTGCCGGCCGTCCTGCGCCCGGTCAAGGGCCCGTTGGGCCTGGTCGACCAGGAGAAGGTCTTCTGCCCCGACCCGGCGGCCGCCGACGTGTTCGACCTGCGGGGGGTCGACCGGGACACCGGCTGCGTGGTCGTCGTACGGCCCGACCAGCACGTCGCGCACGTCCTCCCGCTGACCGCCCGGCACGAGCTGGCCTCCTTCCTGGCCGGCGTGCTCGTGGCGTGCTGAGCCCTACCCGAGGACGAGCGCGCCGACCCCGACGCCCACCAGCACGACACCGGCCAGCGCCGCCGGCCGCAGCCGGGTCTCCCGGCCCAGCAGCAGCCCGACCGGGAGGACCACGAGCGGCACGGCCGCCGAGACGACCACCGCGACCGCCACGGGCACCGTCTGCGTCGCAGCGGTCAAGCAGGTCTGCGCCCCGATGGTGAGCAGGCCGGACAGCACCCAGAACCGACGGCCCACGGGTCCGGCACGGCGGACCGCGGTGAGCAGCCCCCGGCGGTCCCCCGTCACCAGCAGGAACGCGAGCAACCCGGCGGCTGCACCGACCAGGCTGCCGACCACCGGTTCGGCCCAGATCCCGACCGCGGCTCCCCGGGTCACGTTGCCCAGCCCGTAGGCCGCCGCCCCCAGCAGAGCCAGCCCGGTACCGGGCAGCAGCCAGGACGCCCGCGCCGTACCGCCGCCCGGCGGGCGCGTGACCAGCACCAGGCCGCACAGGACGACCGCACCCGCCAGCACCGCCCGCGGGGGCAGCGCCTGGCCGAGCAGCAGCCAGCCGCCGAGTGCGGCGAAGGCGGGGTTGGTGGTCTGCAGGGTGGCGGCCCGGGTGGGTCCGATGGTGGTGATGGAGCGGAAGAACGTCCGCCGTCCCAGGAACGAGGTCAGCAGGCCGCCGAGGGCGAACAGCCCCAGGGCGGACCAGTCGACCCGGTTCGGCAGGTCGGCGAGCAGGGCCTGGGCGCCGAGCAGCACCGTTGCACCCACGACGTTGGCGACCAGGGCGAGGGCGAACCCGGGGGCCTGGGCCAACCGCGCCGAGGCCAGGGGCACCACCAGCACGTTCGCGCTGAACAGCAGGAGCGAAGCGACCGCCAGTGCCTCACCCACCGGTCAGCCGCGGGCGGATGGGAGCCCGCGCACCAGGAAGTCCCAGACCGCGCCCAGTGCCCGCTCGTTGTAGACGTGCTCCCGCTTGGCCAACGACTCGGCCGGGGGTGACCAGGTGGGCCAGCCGCCGGCGGTGTGGGTGAGGACCTGCTGCCGGCACGCCTGCTCCAGCACGACGGCGGCCACGGTGGCGGCGCGGACGTCGGGCCCGACGGCGACGATGCCGTGGTTGACCAGGAAGACCGCGCGCGCCTCCCCCAGGGCCAGCGCGACGGCCTGCCCCAGCTCCCGGGTGAGCACCAGGTCGGCGGTGTCGGTGAACCGGGGCACGCCGGGTGGGACGAACAGGTTGGCCGCGTGGCTCACCGGTCGCAGCTCCTGTCCGGTCGCCGCCAGGGCGACCGCGTGCGGCGGGTGGGTGTGCACCACACCGCCGACGTCGGGCCGGGCGGCCATCACCTCGGTGTGGATCGGGTACTCGCTGTGCCGGGCGCCCTCGCCCTCCAGGACCTCGCCGTCCGGGGAGACCAGGTGCACCCGGTCGGCGGTCACCTCGCCCAGGCCCCACTCGGCGGTCTTGAGCCAGACCCCTCGGCCCCGTGGGTCCCGGGCCGAGGAGTGACCCCAGATGAGGTCGTCCTGGCCGGCGGCGGCGAGCACCCGGCACGAGGTGGCGACGTCGTCGCGGAGCTGGTCGGTGGGGGCGCTCACGGGGTCTCCGTCCGTCGGGGGGTGACGCCGCGGGCGCGGGGTCTCAGAGCAGCAGCCGGTCGATCTCCTCGACGGCAGTGAACAGGTGGTCCAGGACGTCCTGCCGGACTGCCGGGGTCAGCCGGCTCAGCGGGACCGAGGCGTTCACCGCCAGCCGGGGTGCGTGCCGGGCCGGCAGGGCGACGGCGAGGGAGCAGACCCCCTCCTCGCTCTCCTCGTCGCTGGTCGCGAAGCCCTGGGCGCGCACCTGCTCCAGCACCTCGAACAACCGGGTCCGGGTGCCGACCGAGTGCGGGGTCAGCTGGCGCAGCTGCTCGTCGGGGTAGAGCGCGCACAGCTGGTCCTCGGGCAGGGTGGCCAGCAGCGCCTTGCCGTTGGACGTGCAGTGCGCCGGGATCGACCGGCCCAGCCGGCCACCCACCCGGAGCGCCCGGCTGCTCTCGATGGAGTCGATGAAGTGCACGTCGGCACCCTCGAGCCGACCCAGGTGCACGGTCTCCTGCAGGTCGACGTTGAGCTTCTCCAGCACCGGCCGGGCCCGGCTGCGCACGTCCAGCCGACGCAGCACCCCCATGGCCAGGCCGTCCAGGGTGGGGCCGGGGACGTAGCCCCTCGTCGCGGCGTCCTGCCGCACGTAGCCCCGGAACTGCAGCATCGCCAGCAGCCGGTGCGCCGTGGAGGACGCGACGCCGAGGTACTGGCTGACGTCGGTCAGCCGCAGCGAGGGCCGCTCCCCGAGCAGGAGCAGGACCTTGAGCGCGTTGTCCACCGACTCGATCGGGTACTGCGGCGGGGCGCCGTGCTCGGGCGCGGGCGGGTACTGGGCGCCGTCCATGCCCGCAGCCTAGGTGGCTCCACATCAGGGCAGGTTCGCCAGTTCGTGCCGCCAGGCCGTGGCGTGGTTGAACCCGGCGCCCAGGTCGGGCAGTTCGGCGAGGTCCTCGGCCGGGAGGTCGACCAGCGTGCCACCGGCTCCGACGACGGTCAGCTCCAGCCGGGCCAGCCGGTCCACCGAGAGGGCGTGCAGCACGGCCTCCTGGACGCTGCCCCCGGCGCTGGTCAGCCCGTGCCCGCGGAGCAGCACCACCGGCCGGTCGCCCATCGCGGCGACCATCTCGGCGGCCAGCCGGCGGTCCCGGACCAGCACGCCGCGCGGGTACACCGGGACGCCGGCGGCGGCCAGCTTCGTCCCCGGCATGTCGAAGGCCCCGACGATCGGGCGGATGCCCAGCCCGGCGAGGTCCGCGGCCACCACGGCCGGGGGGTGGGCGTGCACCACGGCGGCGACGTCGGCCCGGGTCCGCAGCACCTCGGTGTGCAGCGGCAGCTCGTTGGGCACCGTCCACTCCCCGAGCTCGCCCGGGGCACCGGGCTCGCCCTCGAGGGTGACCAGGTGGACGTCCTCGGCGGTGGTCCAGAGCAGGCCGCGCTCCTGTGGGCCACGGCAGCGGACGAGCAGCAGGTCCTCCGCGACCCGCAGGCTGACGTGGCCCAGGTAGCCGTCGGCCAGCCCGCGGGCGGCCAGCACCCGGCAGGCCTCGGCGACCAGCCGACGTTCGGCGGCGAGGCTGGTCACGCCGCGGCCCGCGCCGGGGGCAGTGCGCCCACCTGGGCCAGCGCATCGTCGAAGGAGGCCCCGGCGGTGACCAGCCGGCGGCAGGTGACC
>JAOPVM010000274.1 GCA_025966215.1 Klenkia sp. | reverse complement strand
GACGGCGATCTGCTCGGCGCCGTTGGAGTGCCCGTCCAGTCCCGGCTTCCCCACCAGGAAGCGCAACCGGCCGCCCAGCTCCTCACCGGTGGCCCGCACCCGCTCCCGGACGTCGGTGAGCGAGACGTCGGCCTCCCCGGTGCTGGCCGCCGACACCCCGGTGGGCGCCCGGTACTCCCCGAACACCTCGCGCAGCACCCCGGCCCACTCCCCCGTGGTCACCCCGGCCCGGGCGCAGTCCAGCGTGGCGGCCATCAGGTTGGTGTCGGTGCCGGCTGCCTGGCGCAGCGCGTCCAGGGTGGCCCGGGCGCGGTCGTCGTCCCGGTCGGCCTTCCAGCGCTCGAGCGCCTCCTGGGCGGCGGCCTCCACGGCCGGGTCGACGGTCTGGATCGCGGTGTCCAGGTCGGCGGTCAGCGGGTTGGGCTCGGTGGAGGTGAACCGGTTGACGCCCACCACCACGTCGTCCCCGGACTCCATCCGGCGGCGGCGGTCGGCGAGCGAGCCGACCAGCTCGCCCTTCATGTAGCCGGTCTCGACGGCTGCGACGGCGCCGCCCATCTCCTGCACCCGGGCGATCTCGGCCCGGGCGCCCTCGACGAGCTCGGCGACCTTGGCCTCCACCACGACGGAGCCGGTGAACAGGTCGTCGTACTCCAGCAGGTCGGTCTCGAAGGCCAGCACCTGCTGCAGCCGCAGTGACCACTGCTGGTCCCAGGGACGGGGCAGGCCCAACGCCTCGTTCCTGGCAGGCAGCTGCACCGCCCGGGCGCGGGCGTCCTTGGACAGCGTGACGGCCAGCATCTCCAGCACGATCCGCTGCACGTTGTTCTCCGGCTGGGCCTCGGTCAGGCCCAGGGAGTTGACCTGCACGCCGTAGCGGAAGCGCCGCTGCTTGGCGTCGGTCACCCCGTACCGCTGCGCGGTCAGCTCGTCCCAGAGCTGGCCGAAGGCACGCATCTTGCACATCTCCTCGACGAACCGGACCCCGGCGTTGACGAAGAAGGAGATCCGGGCGACCACCTCGCCGAAGCGCTCGGCCGGCACCTGGCCGGAGTCGCGCACCGAGTCGAGGACGGCGATCGCGGTGCTGATCGCGTAGGCGATCTCCTGCACCGGCGTGGCCCCGGCCTCCTGCAGGTGGTAGCTGCAGATGTTCACCGGGTTCCACTTGGGCATCGTGGTGACGGTGTAGGCGACCATGTCGGTGATCAGCCGCATCGACGGCGCCGGCGGGAACACGTACGTCCCGCGGGAGAGGTACTCCTTCACGATGTCGTTCTGCGTCGTCCCGGTCAGGGCGGCGACGTCGTGCCCGTGCTCCTCGGCGACGGCCTGGTAGAGCGCCAGCAGCCACATCGCGGTGGCGTTGATCGTCATCGAGGTGTTCATCTGGTCCAGCGGGATGCCGTCGAACAGCGCCCGCATGTCCCCGATGTGGCTCACCGGCACCCCGACCTTGCCGACCTCGCCCACGGCGAGCTCGTCGTCGGGGTCGTAACCGGTCTGCGTCGGCAGGTCGAAGGCGACCGAGAGACCGGTCTGGCCCTTCTCCAGGTTCCGCCGGTAGAGGGCGTTGGACTCGACGGGTGAGGAGTGACCGGCGTAGGTGCGCATGACCCAGGGGCGGTCGCGGTCCTTCGGCGCTGAAGGGAACGGCATGTCCGCGGATCCTAGGGCTACCCGCCGGTAGCCACCGTGCCGACCGGGCTGTCGTACGCGTCACGTCCAGCTCTCCCCACCCCCGTGCACCGGTGGCACACTCGGGTCGGTCCAGCACCGTGGACGACGACCGCGAGGGAGCCCGCCGTGCCGATCGACGCCGGCAGCCTGCACTACGCCGTGGGACCGGCCATCGCCGGCGTCATGCTCCTGGTCCTGTCGTTCTTCCTGAGGTGGGCGTTCGCCTCCACCACCCCGAAGACGACCGCACGGCCCTCCGCCGACGACGGCCTGCTCACCCGGGTGGCCACCCTGAGCAAGCGGGAGTCCGCGCTGGCCCTGCGCGCGGTGCTCTCCGACGCCGGCATCCGCTCCACGATCCGCTTCCCCGCCCCGCACCGGGCCGACGTGCTGGTCTTCCCCGAGGACGCCGGTCAGGCCCGCGTGCTGGCGAGCTCCTTCACCACCTAGTCGCGGGTGGTCCGCTCCACGGTGGCGCCCAGGCCGCGCAGCTGCTCCACGAAGTCCGGGTAGCCGCGGTCCACGTGGTGCACGTCGGCGACCTCGGTGACGCCGTCCGAGCACAGCCCGGCCAGCACCAGCCCGGCCCCGGCCCGGATGTCGGTGGCCAGCACCGGCGCGCTGGACAGCCGCTCCCGGCCGCGGACGACGGCGTGGTGCCCGTCGATCCGGACGTCGGCGCCCAGCCGCACCAGCTCGTTGACGAACATGAAGCGACCCTCGAAGACGTTCTCGGTGATCAGCGCCGTCCCCGTGCTCACCGCCGCCAGCGCCACCGCCATCGGCTGCAGGTCGGTCGGGAAGCCCGGGAACGGCAGGGTGACGACGTCGACGCAGCGCGGCCGTTCGGCCATCGCGACCCGGACGCCGCCCTCGACCCGCTCGACCGTCGCGCCGGCGGTGACCAGCTTGTCCAGGGCCACGTGCAGGTGCTCCACCGCGGCCCGCTCGATGACGACGTCGCCACGGGTCATCACCGCCCCGATCGCCCAGGTGCCGGCCACGATCCGGTCGGGCACGGTCGTGTACTCCACGGGGTGCAGCTCGGTGACGCCCTCGACGGTGATGGTCGAGGAGCCTGCGCCGGAGATCTGCGCGCCCATCGCGCTGAGCATCGCGCACAGGTCGACGATCTCGGGCTCACGGGCGGCGTTGTCGACCACGGTGGTGCCCTCGGCGAGGACCGCGGCCATCACCAGGTTCTCCGTCGCCCCGACCGACGGGAAGTCCAGCCAGATCGAGGTGCCGACCAGCCGGGGGGCGGTGGCGATCAGGTACCCGTGCTCGCTGACGATCGTGGCGCCCAGCCGCTCGAGACCGGCCACGTGCATGTCCAGCCCGCGGGAGCCGATCGCGTCCCCGCCGGGCAGCGCCACCTTGGCCGTGCCGCACCGGGCGACCAGCGGGCCGAGCACGCTGATCGAGGCCCGCATCCGGCGGACCAGGTCGTAGTCGGTCTCGCTCGAGGGCGTCTCCGGGACGTCGACGACCACCCGGCCGCCGCCCCCGCCGCGCCCGTCGGTGTAGCGCTCGAACGTGACGCCGCAACCCAACCGGCGCAGCACCTCGCTCATGATCGCCACGTCGAGGATGTCGGGGACCTCCTCCAGCGTGGTCCGCCCGCTGGCCAGCAGCGCCGCCGCCATCAGCTTCAGCGCGCTGTTCTTGGCGCCGGTCACCCGGACCCGTCCGCGCAGCGCCGTCCCGCCGGTCACCTGGAAGCACTCCACGGACAGCACGGTACTTCGGCCCCGCTGCAGGGTCCCGCCGCGAACCTGCGAGCAGTGGGGGCAGCGGGGTCCTGTCACTAGGGTCGGGGCATGACCGTCCAGCTGACCCGCATCTACACGAAGACCGGCGACGCCGGGCAGACCCACCTCGGAGACATGAGCCGGGTGGCCAAGACCGACGTGCGGTTGACCGCCTACGCCGACGTCGACGAGACCAACGCCGTCCTGGGCATCGCGCTGGCCCTGGGGGCGCCGACGCCCGAGCTCAGCGAGCTGCTGCGCAGCGTGCAGAACGACCTCTTCGACGTCGGCGCCGACCTCTGCACCCCGATCGTGCCCGCCCCGGAGTTCCCACCGCTGCGGATCACCACGGCCTACACCGAGCGGCTGGAGGCGGCCTGCGACGAGCACAACGAGGCGCTGCCCAAGCTGAACTCGTTCATCCTGCCCGGCGGGACGGCACTGGCCGCCCTGCTGCACCAGGCCCGCACGGTGACCCGCCGGGCCGAGCGCAGCGTGTGGGCGCTGCTGGAGGCCGACGCCGAGGGCACCAACGAGGAGACGGCGAAGTACCTCAACCGGCTGTCGGACCTGCTGTTCATCCTGTCCCGGGAGGCCAACCCGGGCGGGGACGTGCTCTGGGAGCCCGGCGCGCACAGCGGGGCGCACGCCCAGCGGGCGGCCATGCAGGAGACCCCGCCGGCGTAGCTCAGCGGCCCAGCGGCGGGGCGGACTCGATCCAGGACAGGAACCCGGTCACCGTCGAGGCGTCCATGGCCAGCTCCTGGGGGCCGGCTCCGGTGCGGCAGATCAGCACCTGGCTGTCCTGCGGGACGGCGCCGTCCTCGGGGGTGGGGCGCCGTCGTCCCTCGACGTGGAACTCGGTGCGACACAGCCGCTGGTTGGGGCGCACCGACAGCGACAGCGCCCGGTACCAGAGCAGCTGCTCACCGGAGGACCAGGCCACCCCCACCGACCAGCGGGGCGAACCGACCGGACGCAGCCACATGGTGACCGCGCCGAGGCCGGAGAGCAGGAAGCGCCGGCGGAGCAGGAAGGTGGCCACCAGGGCCACGAGCAGGACCCCGGCCAGGACCAGCAGCAGCGTGGTCACGGTCGCGGGGTCCAGGCTCGGGGAGAAGGGGCTCAGGCGTCCTGGCCGGCGGCGCGCAGCCGGGACTGGGCCCGGCGCGCGGCGGCGAGGGTCTCCTCGTCGTCCTCGGCGGCCTCGGCACGGCGCAGTGCCTCGCGGGCGCGCTCCACGTCGATCTCGGTGGAGATCTCCGCGGTCTCGGCGAGGATCGAGACGCCCTTCTCGGTCACCGAGAGGAAGCCACCGTGCGCGGCGACCACGAGCTCGTCACCGTCCACCGGCTTGATGCGCACGACGCCACCGGGAGCCAGCTCGCCCAGCAGCGGGGCGTGGCCGGGCAGCACACCGAGCTCGCCCTCGGTGGTGCGGGCGATGACGGTGCTGGCCTCGCCGGACCAGATCTTGCGCTCCACGGCAACGAGCTCGACCTGCAGGGTCGCCACGACACTCCTCGGGGGTCCACCGGACGAACCGGTGCGCTGGTCACCAGACGGCGACGGGTCCCCCACAGCCTAGCGGGGGCCGTCGCTCAGTGGCCGCGGCGGTAGAGCAGCGTCCAGCGGCCGACCCGCACGAGGGGGCGACGGACGATCGAGCTCGGCGCCCAGTCCGCGCAGTCGAACCGTCGACCGCCGGCCGGCTCGAGCGGCGCGTAGGGGGGCCAGCTCCAGTCCATGGGGTCCTCGGCGTGCTCGGTCTCCCCGATGGTCGCCGTCGGTGCCGGAGCACCCGGATCGCTGTCGTTCCCCACGGTCGTTCCTCACCACTGTGCCCGGTCCACCCGGGCTCCTGCTGACATCTTCGGTCGCTGCGCCCCTCGAGACGCGCACGTACCGCATCCGCCACCCGGAAGGATGACACGGACCAGGCGCGAGGGGGTCGGACGGGCCGCCGCACTGCGCTCCCGTACCCCGGCCACCCTAGTCCCGAGGCAGGGGTCACCCTGGCCCGGACGCACGACGGCCGGGCCTCCCCTGAGGGAGACCCGGCCGAGGTGACGGGGGTGCTGGGGCTGCGCCTCAGCCCTTCTTCAGCTTGTCGGCGTTGCGCTCGAGGTCCTCGAGCCCACCGCACATGAAGAAGGCCTGCTCCGGCACGTGGTCGTACTCGCCCTGGGTGAGCGCCTTGAACGCCTGCAGCGTCTCGGTCAGCGGCACGTAGGAGCCCGGCTGCCCGGTGAAGGCCTCGGCCACGAACATGTTCTGGGACAGGAAGCGCTCGATGCGGCGGGCCCGGTTCACGGTGACCTTGTCCTCCTCACCGAGCTCGTCGATGCCGAGGATGGCGATGATGTCCTGCAGCTCCTGGTAACGCTGCAGGATCCGCTTGACCTCCGACGCCGTGTCGTAGTGCTCCTGGCCGACGTACTGGGCGTCGAGGATCCGGCTGGTGGAGTCCAGCGGGTCCACGGCCGGGTAGATGCCCTTCTCCGAGATGGGCCGCGACAGGTTCGTCGTGGCGTCCAGGTGGGCGAACGTGGTGTGCGGCGCCGGGTCGGTGATGTCGTCGGCGGGCACGTAGATCGCCTGCAGCGAGGTGATGGACCGACCCCGCGTCGAGGTGATCCGCTCCTGCAGCTCGCCCATCTCGTCGGCCAGGGTCGGCTGGTAGCCCACCGCGGAGGGCATCCGCCCCAGCAGCGTGGAGACCTCGGAGCCGGCCTGGGTGAACCGGAAGATGTTGTCGATGAAGAGCAGCACGTCCTGGTTCTGCTCGTCGCGGAAGTACTCGGCCATGGTCAGCGCCGAGAGGGCGACCCGCAGTCGGGTGCCCGGCGGCTCGTCCATCTGGCCGAAGACGAGCGCTGTGGCCTCGATGACGCCGGACTCGGTCATCTCGGTGATGAGGTCGTTGCCCTCGCGTGTGCGCTCGCCGACGC
>JAOPVM010000263.1 GCA_025966215.1 Klenkia sp. | reverse complement strand
GACGGCGCACTCGGCGGCCGGCGGGGTGACGGCTGCGCCGTCGGCGACCGGGCCCGTGGCGACCGGGGCCGCCGCCGCTTCGGTGCCGGCCGTGCTCGCCTCGGTGGCGGTCGTGGTCCCGGCCGGGGCGGCCGACGTCGACGGGTCGGTCGAGGTCGGGGCCTGGTCGGGCGTGGACCCGGCAGCGTGCTCGGCGTCCGGGGTCGGCGCCCCCGGCTCGGCAGGGCCGGGCTCCGGCTCGGGGGTCGGCTCGGGGTCCGGCTCGGGGTCCGTGGACGGAGCCGGGGCGGGGTCGGAGCCGGGGTCGGAGCCGTCGGACGAGTCCTCCGGTGCCGGGGCAGGGTCCGCCTGTGCGGCGGAGAGCACGACGCTGGACGTCGGCTCGGTCGCGGTGTCGGTGCTGCTCAGCGGGTCCTCTGCGGGTGGTGGGGCGACCGCAGGCGCGTCGGTGGTCGGCTCGGGAGACGTCGGGGCGGCACGGGTCGGCGTCGCCTCGTGCCCGGTCTCCGACGCTGGTGTCGCCTCGGACTGCACGGCTGTCGCGCCGGCGTCCGGAGCGGGCGCCTCGTCCGCGGACGCCGGCCCGCCGAGGGCGGCGAGCGCAGCAGCCGAACCGAGCCCGAGCACGGCTCCGGTGAGCGCGCGTCGGGTCCAGGGCCGACCCCGGGACGGCGGTCGGCCGTCCTCAGGGAGATCGGCCTCGAACACGGGGCAAAAGCTAGGCAAGCGGCAAGGGGATCACCAGGAGTAATGAGATCCGGGGCACAATGACGGCGTGTCGGGCCGATCAGTTCGACGAACTGTTCCGTCTCACACACGCAGAGTGAGAAACAGACAGAAGTGAGCCGGAGTGGTACCGCTGGTGGTATCACCCGGGAGGCGTACCGGGGGGTGCGAGATGGCGATGACACTGCGACTGTCGCCGGCCCAGACCGAGGCCCTGCGGCGTCGCGCGCAGGCCGAGCGGGTGTCCATGCAGGACGTCGTCAAGCGGGCGGTGGAGGAGTACCTCGCGCTGCACGACGCCGCCACGCCGCTGGACCTCGTGATCGACGCCGCGCTCGACCGGCACGGGCCCGCGCTGCAGGAGCTGGCCCGGTGGCGGGACTGACGGTCGCGGACCTGCTGCAGGTCGCCGAACGGGTGGTCGGGCCGGAGGTCCGGGTGCGGGACCACGGCCTGCTGGTGGCCGCCCTCGCCCGGGTCGGGGCCACCGACGGGGACGTCGACGTGTACGGCTCGACCGCGGAGAAGGCGGCGGCGCTGCTGCACTCCCTGGTCACCAGTGCGGCGCTGGCCGAGGGCAACCGGCCCTTCGCACTCGCGGCGGCGCTGACCCTGATGGCGCTGGCCCAGGAGCCGGCCGGGATCACCGACGCCGACGCCGTCGCGCTGGTCACCGAGATCGTCACCGGCCGGGTCGAGGCGGTCCCGGAGATCGCCCGCCGGCTGACGGGGCGCTGAGCAGGACACACGCCCGTCACGGGGGACCGCCGGAGCGGCCCACACGTAACGACATCTCGTTCCCGACGTCACCGCACCGCAACAGGACGGCCCCACCGTTGGACGCATGACCACGGGAGCCCGGCATCGGGTGCACGACGCGCACCGCCACCTCGGCGTGCTGCCCGCGTTCCCGTTCTACGGCGGCCCGCCGGTCAACCCCGACACCACCGCCCGCGCCACCATCGCCCAGCTCCGGGCCGACCTGGACCGTGAGGGCACCGAGGCCGCGCTGGTCATCCCCAACTACGGGGTTCCCGACCCGACCGCCTCCTTCGCGCTCAACGAGCTGGTGGTCGAGGCCGCGCAGACCGACGAGCGGATCCGGGCCGGGCTGTGGACCAGCCCCCGCCCGCAGGACGCCGTCGCCACGGAGAAGGCGCTGGCCCTGGCCGGTGAGCAGGGCGTGAGTGCGCTGAAGCTGTCCTTCCTGCTGGGCGGGCGGGCCACCGACGAGGCGTGTCTCCCGCAGCTCGACAGCATCTTCGCGACGGCCCGCGAGCACGACCTCGTCGTCCACGTGCACACCAGCCCCGGCGCGGCCAGCGACATCGACGAGGTGGGCCGCCTGGTCGACCGGTACGCCGACGACGTCGCCGTGCACCTGGTGCACATGGGCGGCGGGATGAGCGGCCACATCAAGCTGATCGGGCAGAAGTTCTTCGCCTGGGTCGCCGAGGGCAAGCGGGTCTACACCGACACCAGCTGGGCGATCGGCTTCGCCCCGCGCTGGTTCGCCGCCGAGATCGAGCGGCACGGCATCGGCCACGACCGCGTGCTCTTCGCCTCCGACCAGCCCTGGGGCGACTTCGAGGGCGAGTACGCCCGCCTGGCAGCGGCCACCGGGGACGGCGAGCTCGCCGACCTGGTCTTCCGCGGCAACTTCGAGCAGCTCCACCGCCTGTCCTGACCACGCAGCACCTGACAACCCACGGAGGAACCACGTGACCACACCGCTCGCCACGCCCGAGGAGATCAAGGCCAACGCCGAGGCCAGCCTCGCCGAGGTCCCGCACCCCTCGCTCCCCAAGGGCAGCAACCTCTACGGCTCGACCAAGATCTTCCCGGACTACCAGGCCGGGGAGGGCGAGAGCTACCTGACGCTGGTGCACGGCATCGCGCACGAGTCCTCGGTCAGCTTCGTGGCCTGCCTGCAGGCGCTGCGCGCGCTGCGCAAGGGCTACGAGTCGGTCCTCTACTTCTACGGACCGGCCGCGATGAACGCGATGGCCACCCGTGGCTTCCCGACCACCGGTGACTCCGCCTTCCCCGGCGAGCAGAACATCAACAACACGCTGCAGACGTTCATGGACGAGGGCGGCACCGTCTTCGTCTGCCGCTTC
>JAOPVM010000031.1 GCA_025966215.1 Klenkia sp. | reverse complement strand
GGCGACCCCGCCGAGGGCGATCCGCACGTCGCCGACGACGGCGTCCGGTCCGGTGCCCTGCAGGTCCATCGCTGCGGCGACGCTGACCAGGGCGAAGGCGTAGGAGGCCCGATCGCGGACCTTGCGGTAGCGCGAGCGGGTCGCCCACGGCAGCGCCGGGACGTCGATGGCGGTGATCAGCTCGCCGTGGGCGAGCGTGGTGTCCCGGCCGGGGTCCTCGCCGGGGAGCCGGTGCAGCTCGGCGATCGGGATGCTCCGCTCGCCGTCCTGCCCGAGCACCTGCACGGTGGCGTCCAGTGCCCGCAGCGCGACGGCCATGTCGGAGGGATGGGTGGCCACGCAGGTGTGCGGGGAGTCCGCACCGGCGTTGGTCGCCCCGAGCACGGCGAGGTTGCGGTGGTAGCCGCCGACCGCGGCGCAACCCGAGCCCGCCTCACGCTTGTTGCACGGCATGGTCACGTCGGTGAAGTAGGTGCAGCGGGTGCGCTGGAGCAGGTTGCCGCCGGTGGTGGCCCGGTTGCGCAGCTGCCCGCTCGCACCGGCGAGCAGCGCCTGGGCCAGCAGCGGGTAGCGCTCCCGGACCCGGCGCTCGCCGGCGAGGTCGGCGTTGGGCACCGCGGCGCCGATCCTCAGGCCCCCGTCGGGCAGGTCGGTGACCTCGGTGGAGGTCAGCTGCCGGACGTCGACGAGCAGGTCGGGGGTGGCCACGCCCAGTCGCATGAGGTCGACCAGGTTGGTGCCGCCGCCCAGGTAGGCGCCGGACGGCTCGTCGGCCAGCAGGGCGACCGCGCCGGCCGGGTCGGTGGCCTTCTCGTACCGGAACTCCCTCACGCGCGCGCTCCCTGCTCGGTGGCGACCTCGGCGACTGCCGGGACGATGTTGGCGTACGCGGCGCAGCGGCAGAGGTTGCCCGACATGCGCTCACGGATCTCGGCGTCGGTGAGGTCGGTCCGCTCGGCGACCAGGTCCTCGCTCACCGCGCTGGGCCAGCCCTGCGCGGCCTCGGCGAGCACACCGGCCGCCGAGGTGATCTGGCCGGGGGTGCAGTAGCCGCACTGGTAGGCGTCGTGCTCGACGAAGGACCGGTGCAGGGCGTGCGGCTGGCCGTCGGCGGCCAGCCCGTCGGAGGTGGTGACCTCCTGGCCCTCGGCGGTGACCGCCAGGACCAGGCAGCTGTTGACCCGGCGACCGTCGAGCAGGACCGTGCAGGCCCCGCACTGACCGTGGTCGCAGCCCTTCTTGGCGCTCGTGTTGCCCATGCGCTCGCGGAGCGCGTCCAGCAGGGAGGTGCGGGTGTCGACGGTCAGCGGGGTGACCGCCCCGTCCACCCGCAGGGTGATCTCGTTGTCCACGGCGACCCAGATGCCCCCCGGGGCACCACCCCGAAACGGGGAGTGGCTGTCTCGGTGCTCAGGCCAGGTCCGGCGGGGGTGCCGGCCATCCTCCGCCGATGCCGTCCAGCGGCGCGCTGAAGACCGCGGGCCGCTTCTCCAGGAACGAGGCCACCCCTTCCGCGGCGTCGGCCCCGGACCCCAGCTCGACGAGCACCCGTGACTCGGCCCGGTGCGCGTCCCACGGGCTCGGGGCGGACAGCATCGACCACAGCAGCTGCCGGGACGCCGCCACCGAGACCCCGGAGGTGTTGTCGGCGATCTCGTGGGCGAGGGCGTAGGCGGTGTCCAGCAGCGCGGCGTCGGGGACGACGCGGGACACCAGCCGCCCGCGCAGCGCCTCCGCCGCGTCGAACACCCGCCCGGTCGCCACCCACTCCATGGCCTGGCTGATCCCCACCACCCGGGGCAGGAACCAGCTCGAGGCGGCCTCCGGGACGATCCCGCGGCGGGCGAACACGTAGCCGAACCGGGCCGACTCCCCCGCGATCCGGACGTCCATCGGCAGGATCATCGTGGCGCCGATGCCCACCGCGGCACCGTTCACCGCGGCGATCACCGGCTTGCGCAGCGCGGCGAACGGCAGCGCACCGATGCCACCCCAGTCGCGGGCGACCCCGTCGATGGTGCCGGCCTCGGCGGCCTGGGCGCTGCGGTCGAAGGTGCCCGCGCCCTGCAGGTCGGCCCCGACGCAGAAGTCCCGGCCGGTGCCGGTCACCACCACCACCCGGACGGTGTCGTCGGCGTCGGCCACCGCGGCCACCTCGCCGAGCTCGCGGGCCATCACCGGGGTGTAGGCGTTGCGCCGCTCGGGCCGGTCCAGGGTCAGCGTGCCGACCCCGCCGTCCACGGCCCAGGAGACCTGCTCCCACTGCCTCACGGGAGCGCCCCGGCGAGCACGAGGCCGGCGACCACGTCCTGGTGCTCGGCGGCGTCGCCCAGCAGCAACCGGTCGACCGGGGCCCGCCGCCAGCGCAGGTGCGCGGCCTGCTCCCAGGTGGAGCCGGTCCCGCCGTGCACCTGGACGCAGGTCTCGGCGGCCCGGTCCAGGGTCTCCGCGGCGAACGCCCCCGCCGCCGCTGCGGCCCGCGGCAGCTCGCCAGGAGCGTGGTCGGCGGCCTCGTCGGGTGTGTCGTCGAAGTCCACGTGGCGCATCCTCCGGCCTGGTCAGGGAACGGTCAACCCTGACTGTCGGTTGCGTAGGGTGGTGCGGTGCAGACCCGCAGCCGCAGCGAACGCAGCGCGGACAGCCGCGCGCTGATCCTCGACGCCGCCGTCGCCTGCCTGGTCTCCGACGGCTACGCCGGGGCCTCCACGCTGGCGGTGCAGGCCCGGGCCGGGGTCTCCCGCGGGCGGCTGCTGCACCACTTCCCGTCCCGGGAGGAGCTGCTGGTCGCAGCCACCTCGCACCTGGCCGAGAGCATGCTCACCGCCGCCGCCGACCACGCCGTCGAGGTGGGTGCAGCGATCACGGACCCCGCCGAACGGGTCGACCGGTGCGTCGAGCTGATCTGGGCGACGTTCTTCCAGCCGCCGTTCTGGGCGGCCATGGAGCTGTGGAACGCCGCCCGCACCGACGAGGCGCTGCGGGCGGCGCTGCGTCCCCAGGAGCGCCGGTTGCGGGCGGCCATCCGCGGGGTCGGCGACCGCATCTGGGGCCCGGCCGTGACGTCGTCCCCGCGGTACCCGGTGGTCTCCGAGCTGCTGTTCACCTCGATGCGCGGGGTGGCCATCGCCTACGCCTTCGAGGACCGCCCCCCGGCCACCGACCCGCACGTGGCGATGTGGCAGTCGGTGGCCCGGGGGTTGCTCGAGGACTAGCGGGGCGCCATCCGGATCGCGCCGTCCAGACGGATCGTCTCGCCGTTGAGCATCGGGTTGGCCACGATGTGCTCGGCCAGCGCGGCGTACTCGTCCGGCGCACCCAGCCGCGAGGGATGCGGCACCTGGGCCCCGAGGCTGGCCTTGACCTCCTCCGGCGCACCGGCCAGCAGCGGGGTGTCGAACAGGCCCGGGGCGATCGTGACCACCCGGATCGCGTACTGCGCGAGGTCCCGGGCGATCGGCAGGGTCATGCCCACGATCCCGCCCTTGGACGCCGAGTAGGCCGCCTGCCCGACCTGGCCGTCGAAGGCCGCGACCGAGGCGGTGTTGACGATGACGCCGCGCTCCTCGCCGAGCAGGTCGACGTCGAGCATCCGCTGGGCGCTCAGCCGGATCACGTCGAAGGTGCCGAACAGGTTCACCGCGACGACCTTCTGGAAGGCCTCCAGCGGGAACGGCCCCTTCTTCCCCGCGGTCTTCACCGCGTTGCCGATGCCGGCGCAGTTGACCACCACCCGCAGCGGGCCGAGCTCCACGGCCTGGTCCAGGGCCGCCTCGACCTGGGCGGTGTCGGTGACGTCGGTGGCGGCGAAGTGCGCGCCGAGCTCACCGGCGACCTGCACCCCGGCCGAGGTGGGCAGGTCCAGCAGCACGACCTGCGCGCCGGCAGCACGCAGCCGCTTCGCGGTGGCCAGGCCCAGGCCCGAGGCCCCTCCGGTGACGACGGCGACGGCATCGGTGACGTCCACGAGCTCTCCTCCTCGATCGGCGACAGTCAGGGTTGACCGTCCACAGCGCTGGCGACAGCATGGCCCACGTCACCCGCCCGCCGCGCAGCAGGGAGCCCGAGTCGCCCGGCCCGCCCGCTGCACCCCGGACGCCGTGGCCCTCCGCTTCGCGGCACCGGTCGGACCTGCGCCGAGCTCGACGAGCGGGTCACCCGGCTGGCCGCGGAGCTCGCCAGGACGGGGGTGGTGCACGGCGACCGGGTCGCGGTGCCGGCGCTCGACGGGCTCGAGGTGGTGGAGACCCACCTCGCGACCGTGCGGCTGGGGGCGACCGCCGTCCCGGTGAACTCCCGACCGGTCGCCGACGAGGTGGCCCACGTGCTCGCCGACTCCGGTGCCGTCGCGCTCGTCAACGACCCGGCCACCGCCGAGACCGCGAGGACGGCCCGCGACCGGGCACCCGCCGTCACGACCGTGCCCACCATCGGGCCGGAGTACGAGGCCGCCCTCGCCGCGGCCGACCCCACGCCGGTGGAGCACGTGGTGGTCAGCCCGATCCGGCGTTCCTGGTGTACACCTCGGGCACCACCGGCAAGCCC
>JAOPVM010000230.1 GCA_025966215.1 Klenkia sp. | reverse complement strand
CGGCCGTCGGTGCCGAGCTCGTTGACGTAGTCGTCGATCTCGCGGGCGATCCGGCTGACCATCTCCAGCCGCTGGGCGACCACGGCGACGTCGCGCACCGTGACGAGGTCCTCGATCTCGAGCGCGGACAGCGTGCTGGAGACCTCGTCGAGTCGCACCTTGTAGCGCTCGAGGGTCGCCAGCGCCTGGTTGGCGCGCGCCAGGATCGAGCCGGAGTCCTCCAGGACGTAGCGGATCGAGCCGACGTAGATCGCGATGATCTGCATCGACTGCGACACCGAGATCACGGGGGCGCCGGTCTGCTTGGCCACCCGGTCGGCGGTGCGGTGGCGGGTGCCGGTCTCCTCCGAGGGGATCGTGTGGTCGGGCATCAGGTGCACGTTGGCGCGGTGGATCCGGGAGATGTCGCGGTCGAGCACGATGCCGCCGTCCATCTTGGCCAGCTCGCGCAGCGCGGTCGCCGAGAAGGGCACGTCGAGGGTGAAGCCACCGGTGACGATGCCCTCGACCTCTCGGTCGTGGCCCAGGACGATCAGGGCGCCGGTGCGGCCGCGCAGGATGCGTTCGAGGCCGTCACGTAGCGACGTGCCCGGGGCGATGCGGGCGAGGGTGGTGCGCAGGCGGATGGCGTCGTCGGAACGATCGGGGGAAGCCACGCGCGGAGTCTATGACAGGCCCATGCGCGGGCTCTCGTCCTTCTCCAGGTCGAGCAGCTTCAGCGCGCGCCGGACGTGGTCGACGTCGACCACGCGCATGCCGTCCAGCACCCGGCTCTGCCCGGCGCTCTCGCGGGTCTCGGCCGGCACGATGGCGGAGCGGAAGCCCATGCGGCCCGCCTCGGCCAGGCGCACGCCGAGGTCGCGCACCCGTCGCAGCTCACCGGACAGGCCCAGCTCGCCCATGGCCACGATGTTGCGGCCCAGGGGCTTGCCCAGGTGGGCCGAGACGATCGCCAGCGCGATGGCGGTGTCGTTGCTGGGCTCGGTGAGCCGGGCGCCGCCGACGCTGGAGACGAACACGTCGTGGCTGTGGAGGCGGATGCCGGCGTGCTGCTGCAGGACCGCGAGGATCATCGCGACCCGCGCGCCGTCCACCCCCGACGTCGTGCGGCGGGGACGCTCGCCGGCGCTGTGGGTGACCAGGGCCTGCACCTCCGACAGCAGCGGGCGGCGGCCCTCCATCGACACCGCCACGCAGGTGCCGGCGACGGGCCCGTGGCGGGCGTCGAGGAACAGGCCGGTGGGGTCGGTGATCGCCACGATGCCCTCGGCGGAGAGGTCGAAGCAGCCCACCTCGTCGACCGGGCCGTAGCGGTTCTTCACCGCCCGCACCATGCGCAGGCGGGAGGTGCGCTCGCCCTCGAAGTGCAGGACCACGTCGACGAGGTGCTCGAGCACCCGCGGGCCGGCGATCGTGCCGTCCTTGGTCACGTGGCCGATGATCACCAGGGTGATGTTGCGCAGCTTGGCCATCCGGATCAGGGCGGCGGAGACCTCCTTGACCTGCGTCACCCCGCCCGGGACGCCGTCGACGTCGCCGGCGCTGATCGTCTGGATCGAGTCGACCACCAGCAGGGTGGGCTTGACCTCCTCCACGTGGCCCAGCACGGCGCCGAGGTCGGTCTCGGCGGCGAGGTAGAGCTCGTCGTAGATGCCGCCGGTGCGGTCGGCCCGCATGCGCACCTGGGCCGCGGACTCCTCGCCGGTGACGTAGAGGACCCGGTGGCGCAGCCGGGCGGTCTGGGCGGCGACCTCGAGCAGGAGCGTGGACTTGCCGACACCGGGCTCACCGGCGATCAGGATCGCGGCACCGGGCACCAGCCCGCCGCCGAGCACCCGGTCGAGCTCGGGGACCCCGCTGCTGCGCGACTGGGAGTCCTCGATCGGCACCTGGCCGATGGGCCGGGCGGGCGCGGTCACCGGACCGGCCTGCACCCGGCTGCGGGGCGCGGACTTCTCGACCACGGTGCCCCAGGCCTGGCACTCGCCGCAGCGGCCCACCCACTTCGCGGCCTCCCAGCCGCACTCGTGGCAGTGGTAGCTGGGTCGGGGGGCCTTCGGGGCCGGTCGGGTCGCCATGACGAGCACGCTAGGTGAGGGGTCTGACAACCGCGGCCTGCGACCTGCCCCGGCGGGGGATGGCCTAGGATTGGAACGATCCATAGTTCCCGGGGAGTCCGATGACCCAGCCAGTCAGCAGGCCCGACCTGCCGCGTGGCCGTCCGAGCGCACCGCCGACGTTGGCCACGGTCGCCGACGAGGCCGGTGTCTCGCGCCAGACGGTCTCCAACGCGCTGAACAACCCCGAGCTGCTGCGTCCCGAGACCCTCACCCGGGTGCAGTCGGTGATCGACCGCCTCGGCTACTCGCCCAACCGGGCCGCGCGCCAGCTGCGCACCCGCGCCTCGCACCTGATCGGGCTGCGCTTCGAGGCCGCGCAGGAGGGCACGAGCAACGCCCTGATGGACCGCTTCCTGCACAGCCTGACCGAGGAGTCCTCCCGCACCGGGCACCACGTGCTGCTGTTCTCCGGCGAGGACACCGACCCTCTCGACGGCTACGACGACCTGCTGCGCTCCACCGCCGTCGACGCCTTCGTGGTGACCGACACCTACGCAGGCACCCCCCCGGCGGGCTTCCTGCAGGACCGCGGCGCCCCGTTCGTGGCGTTCGGGCGCCCCTGGGACGACCCGCACGCCGACCACGCCTGGGTCGACGTCGACGGTGCCCACGGGGCCCGGATCGCCACCGAGCACCTCCTCGGGCAGGGCCACGAGCGCATCGCCTGGCTGGGCTGGGAGCGCTCCTCGCGCATCGGGCAGGACCGGCGCACCGGCTGGGAGGGCGCCCTGCGCGACGCGGGCCGCGACCCGATGGGGCTCGGCGTACGCCTGACCGACAACGTCGACGCTGCCCGGATGGCCGCCCACCGCGTGCTCGAGGACCCGACCGTCACCGGCTTCGTCTGCGCCAGCGACACCCTGGGTCTCGGCGTCCTGCACGCCTGCGCCGAGCGCGGCCTTCGCCCGGGCCGCGACATCGGTGTCGTGGGCTTCGACGACTCCCTGCCCGCCCAGGTCGTCTGGCCCGGCCTGACCTCGGTGCGCCAG
>JAOPVM010000154.1 GCA_025966215.1 Klenkia sp. | reverse complement strand
GTGGCGCCCGCGCCCACGCCGGCCCCGGCTCCGCCGACGACGGCCCCGCCGGCCACCCAGCCACCGGTGACGCAGTCGCCGGTGGTCCCACCCGTACAGCCGGGACAACCGTCCGGTTAGGCACACTGACCGCGTGACCTCGAACGACACGGGCCCGTCCCCGGCCGACCAGCCGGGTGACGGGCCCGAGCCGTCCGTGCCGCCGTCGGTGCCGCCGTCGGTGCCGCCGTCCGTGCCCGCGGTGAGCCGGCCGCCGCAGATCGCCGCCCCCGAGTGGCCCGACCGCGTCGTCCCCAGCTGGTCCGACCGGGTCGCCCGGCAGGCCAGCGAGGCCTTCGGTGGCCCGTGGGGTCGGCACGCGGTGACCGGGCGGGCGTTGTTCTGGACCCCGCTGCGGGTCTGCCTGCTGTTCACCGTGGCCGTGCTGGCGCTGGCGTGGGCGAAGCAGTCGCCGTGTTCGGACGGCAACTGGGCGGGCTCGAAGCAGTACACCCACCTCTGCTACTCCGACACGGTGCCACTGTTCGGGTTGCGCGGACTGTCCGAGGGGCTGACCCCCTACCTGGACTCGCCGCTGGAGTACCCGGTGCTGACCGGGGGGTTCATGGCGCTGGCCGCGCTGCTCGCCCGGGCCTACGACACCGCCGCCGACGCGGTCGGGCTGCTGCCCTCGGTGGTGCCGGTGCAGAGCTACTACGTGGTCACCTGCCTGATGCTCAGCGTCTGCGCGCTGCTGGTCACCCGCTCGGTCGCCGGGTCGAGCGGCCGCCGGCCGTGGGACGCCGCCATGGTCGGGCTGTCGCCGCTGCTGTTCGTGCACGCCTTCACCAACTGGGACCTGTTCGCCGTGGCGCTGGCGACCCTGGGCCTGTGGGCCTGGGCGAAGGAGCACCCGGCGCTGGCCGGGGTGCTGATCGGGCTGGGGACGGCGGCCAAGCTCTACCCGGTGCTGCTGGTGGGCGTGCTGCTGGTGCTGTGCCTGCGTACCGGGCAGCTGCGACCCTGGCTCACCACCACGGTCGCCGCGGCCGGGGCCTGGCTGGCGGTGAACCTGCCGATCGCGGTGCTGGCGCCGGACAACTGGCGGGAGTTCTTCGCCCTCAACGACAGCCGCCCGGCCGACCCGGACACGCTGTGGAACATCGCGATCACCGCGTCCGGCGGCCGGCTCTTCGACGGCCCGCTCGCTGCCGGGGAGTCCCCCGCCGTGCTCAACGCGGTCACCGCCGTCCTGCTGGTGGCGATGGCCGCAGCCGTCGGCTGGCTGGCGCTGGCCGCCCCCACCCGGCCGCGGGTGGCCCAGCTGGCGTTCCTGCTGGTCGCCGGCTTCCTGCTGATCAACAAGGTGTGGAGCCCGCAGTACTCGCTGTGGCTGCTCCCGCTGGCGGTGCTGGCCCGCCCGGCCTGGCGCTCCCTGCTGCTGTGGCAGGCCACCGAGGCGCTGCTGTGGGTGCCCCGGATGCTGTGGTACCTGGGCACCGACAACAAGGGCATCGACGTGCAGTGGTTCTTCCTGGCCGTCGGGCTGCGCGACGTCGCCGTCCTGGTGCTGGTGGCCCTGGTGGTCCGGGACGTGTGGCGGCCCGAGGGCGACCTGGTCCGGCGCAGCTGGCCCGGCACCGACGACCCGGCCGGCGGGGTGCTCGACCGGGCCCCGGACCGGTTCCGGCTGCGCGGACTGCGCCCGGTGCTGACCCGGCGGGCCGAGCCCGCACCGGAACCCGTCGCCGCCTGAGTCAGCCGAGGGTCTCCCGCAGCAGGGCGATCTCGGCGGCGTGCGAGGCGGCGTCGCCCGGGGTCTCCAGGACGACGGGGCACCCGGCGGTGCGGGCCACCTCCAGCAGCAGCTCGGTCGGGATCTCACCCGACGACAGCGGAGCGTGCCGGTCGCGGGTGGACCCGGCCTCGTCCCGGCTGTTGTTCAGGTGCACCAGGTCGATCCGGCCGGTGATCGCACGGACGTCCTCGACCACCGTTTCAAGATCCCAGCCCGCGGCCCACGCGTGGCAGGTGTCGAGGACGAACCCGGCACCGAACTCGCCGACGGCCTCCCAGAGCCGGGCCACCGCCTCGAGCTCGCGGGCCATGGCGTGGTCACCGCCGGCGGTGTTCTCGATCCACACCGGGACGCCGAAGCCGCCCTCGCCGGCCTGCCGCTGGAACAGCTTGCGCCAGTTGTCGAAGCCGGCCGCCGGGTCGTCCTTGCCGGTGACGTGCCCGCCGTGCACGACCAGGCCCGCGGCGCCGATCGCGGCCGCGGCCGTGGCGTGCTGGCCGACCAGCTTGCGGCTGGGGATGCGGATCCGGTTGTTGGGCGACGCCACGTTCAGCACGTAGGGGGCGTGCACGACCAGGGCCACGTCGCTGGCGGTCAGCGCGTCGACGTCGGGGCGGGGCTTCGGGGCCTTCCAGTCCTGCGGGTCGGCCAGGAACACCTGGACGACGGCTGCGTCCACCTCGGCGGCGCGGGCCAGCACCCCGCCGTCCTCGACCTGGTTGTCGGCGGTGAGACCGGACCCGACGTGGACTCCCACGAGCTGCGAGGACATGGCACGACCCTAGGAGGGGGTGCCGACAGAAACCCTCGAGGTGCGGGCGTATCGCCGGCGTCACATCATCGTTCTCCACCGTGACGTGGGTTACCGGTGAGTAGCCCCACCAGCACCAGAGACCTCGACGTGGAGGCAGCACCGATGGACAGCGGCCGGATCCGGCGGACGGCTCGACGCGGCATCGCCGTGGCGACCCTGGGGTGGCTGCTGGCCGTGGCCGGCTCGGTGCTGGCCGCACCGGCGGCCCAGGCGGCACCCACCGCCACGGTCGCCATCCGGGACCTCACCCCGCCGCTGGTGTCGGTGGACGCCGGCGGCTCGGTCACCTTCGTCAACCAGATCGCGGACAAGCCGTTGACGGTCGAGCTCCCGTTGCTGGGTCGCGTCGCGGCGACCGCGCACACCGACGTCTCGCTGGCCTTCGGGGGCGGGGCCCAGCCGCTGGCCCCCGGCGCCTCGATGACCAGGACCTTCCCGGGCACGACGGCCGGGGTCATCACCTACGCGTACCGGATCGACGTGCAGTCCGGGCTGGCCGCCACCGCGGTCGACCAGGTGGTCAACGGTGCGAGGGCCCTGCTGCCCGCTCTCCCGGCGCCCACCCCGTTCGTGGTGAACACCCTGGTCCCGCTGCCGAACCTGCCCTCGGTGAACCTGCCCAGCCTGCCGTCGGTCGCCGTCCCCGGCGCCGTGCCGACCACCCCGGGCACCCCCACCGCGCAGCCGAGCGGCGGCACCCCGACCGCGCCGGTGGCCGAGACCCCGGCCGCCGCGCCGGCCGCCCAGGCCCCGGTCGACGGCACCGCGTACAGCTACGGCACGGTCAGCCCCGCGGGCCAGATGGCACCGCTGGACACCTCGGCAGCCGCCGCGTTCGACCCCTCCCGGTTCGCCACCGGCGACGCCGCCTCCACCGCCGGGGGTGGTGGCGGCAACGCCGGCACCTACGACGGCGCCTCGGTCCCGGTCTTCGGCGACCTGGCCGGGCTGGACGGTCCGCTGGGCTCCGGCGCCGGGGACGACGTGGAGACCGTCGCCGACTCCGCCGCCGGCGCGCCCGACCCGGCGCTGTCCATCCCGGCCCTGGCCGCCGTCATCGCCCTCGCCGGGGTCACCGCGGCCCTGGCCCGCACCCACCTGGCCCAGCGCGCCGGCCGCTGATCCCCGGTCCGGGCCCTGGTAGCCTGTCCGGTGCGCGTCTGTTCGGCCGCCCCCTGTGGTGGTCCTCGGACGCGCGACGCGTGTACAGCCCTCCTGCTGCAGATCCCCTGCAGCCGCTGAGACCAGAGGAGGTGGGGTTCTCCGTGCGTCACTACGAACTGATGATCATCCTCGACCCCGAGCTCGAGGAGCGCACCATCGCTCCCAGCCTGGACCGGTTCCTGTCGGTCGTCACCAACTCCGGTGGCACCGTCAAGACCGAGATCTGGGGCCGTCGTCGGATGGCATACGAGATCAAGAAGAACGCCGAGGGCATCTACGCCATCGTCGAGATCGAGGCCGAGCCCGCTGCGGTGGCCGAGCTGGACCGTCAGCTGAACCTCAACGAGTCCATCCTGCGCACCAAGCTGATGCGGCCCGAGGCTCACTGACCATGGCCGGCGAGACCGTCATCACCGTCATCGGCAACCTCACCGCCGACCCGGAGTTGCGTTTCACGCCGTCCGGCGCCGCCGTCGCGAACTTCACCGTGGCCTCCACGCCGCGGACCTTCGACCGTCAGACGTCGGAGTGGAAGGACGGCGAGGCCCTCTTCCTGCGGTGCAACGTGTGGCGGCAGGCGGCGGAGAACGTCGCCGAGTCCCTCACCCGTGGCTCCCGGGTCATCGTCTCGGGTCGTCTGAAGCAGCGCTCCTTCGACACGAAGGAGGGCGAGAAGCGCACCGTCATCGAGCTCGAGGTCGACGAGATCGGCCCCTCGCTCCGCTACGCCACCGCGAAGGTCACCAAGGCCAACCGCGGTGACGGTGGTGGCGGTGGCTTCGGTGGCGGCTCCTCGTCCGGCGGCGGCGGAGGTGGCTTCGGCTCCTCCGGCGGCGGTGGCGGAGGCAGCGCTTCCAGCGACCCCTGGTCGACCCCGGCGTCGTCGTCCGACGAGCCCCCTTTCTGATCTCGTAAGCCTAGAAAGAGAACCCTGTGCCCAAGCCCCCCATCCGCAAGCCGAAGAAGAAGGTCTGCCAGTTCTGCAAGGACAAGGCGACCTACGTGGACTACAAGGACACGACGCTGCTCCGGAAGTTCATCTCCGACCGCGGCAAGATCCGTGCCCGTCGCGTCAGCGGCAACTGCTCACAGCACCTGCGTGACGTCGCCGTGGCCGTGAAGAACAGCCGCGAGATGGCCCTGCTGCCCTACACCTCGACGGCGCGCTGATCATGAGTGCATCGAAGCTGATCCTGACCCAGGAGGTCACCGGCCTCGGTTCCGCCGGGGACACCGTCGAGGTGAAGGGCGGGTACGCCCGCAACTACCTCCTGCCCCGTGGGCTGGCGATCATCGCCACCCGCGGTGCCGAGAAGCAGATCGAGGGCCTGCGGCGTGCGCGTGCGGCCCGCGACGTGGCGACGCTGGAGGAGGCCAAGCAGGTCGCCGGCCAGCTGTCCTCGCTGAAGGTCTCCGTGCCGGCCAAGGCCGGCAACGGCGGGCGGCTGTTCGGCTCGATCACCACGGCCGACGTCGTCGCCGCGGTGACCGCTGCCGGTGGTCCTGCCCTGGACCGTCGTCGGGTCGAGCTGCCCAGCTCGATCAAGAGCACCGGCACGCACACCGTCACGGTGCGCGTGCACCCCGAGGTCAGCGCTGCGCTGGCCATCGAGGTCGTCTCCGCGTAACAGCACCACCCAGCTCAGCACCACCCCGTCAGGGGCGTCGGACTCCGGTCCGGCGCCCCTGTCGGCGTTCCGGGGCGAGATCTGCCAGCCGGGGGCCGCCGTCTCGTGGGGGGCTGTGCTGGCGCCGCCCCCGGGAGGTCGCGCCGCGCCCGGGTGTGGCGGAATCGTGCCGCTTTTCTCCCGTCCACAGGGTCCCGGCAGCGGACCGGCAGGTGACGGCCGCCTTTCCGCCGGGTGGCCGGGGTGCGTCCCCGGCGCTCTCCACACGGAGGCTGTGTTCGTCCACCGACTTGTCCACAGGTTGTGCAGATCCACGTGCACAGCGGTCGTGGACGACGCCCCCCGCGGTGCCTAGCGTCGCCTGCGAACCCACCGCGCGGGCGGTCCCCGGCCGACGACGTCGGAACTGTCGGACCCCCGCGGTACCAACACACGACGACGTCGCAGCGCCCCGTCCGGGCGCGGTGGTGGTGGGTCCGCGCAACGACGGGAGCAGTTCTCAGTGGCAGTGCTCGACGACATCAGCAGGCCGCAGGCCGCAGCTCCCCAGTACGACCGCCAGCCCCCTCAGGACGTCGCAGCCGAGCAGTCGGTGCTCGGCGGCATGCTGCTGAGCAAGGACGCCATCGCCGACGTGGTGGAGGTCCTGCACGGCGCGGACTTCTACCGCCCGGCGCACCAGATCGTCTTCGACTGCGTGCTGGACCTCTACGGCCGCGGCGAGCCCGCCGACGCGATCACCGTCGCCGCCGAGCTCAACCGCACCGACCAGCTGTCCCGGATGGGCGGTGCGGTGTACCTGCACACCCTCATCCAGTCCACGCCGACCGCGGCCAACGCCGGCTACTACGCCGCGATCGTCGCCGAGCAGGCCGTGCTGCGCCGCCTGGTCGAGGCCGGCACCCGGGTCGTCCAGCTGGGCTACGGCGCGGCCGGCGGCAAGGGCGACGTCGACGACATCGTCGACCGGGCCCAGCAGGAGATCTACGACGTCACCGAGAAGCGGATGAGCGAGGACTACTCGCGCCTCGAGGACGTCCTGCAGCCCACCATGGACGAGCTGGACGCCATCGCCAGCCGCGGTGGCACCGCCCGCGGGGTGCCCACCGGCATCCGCGACCTCGACGAGCTCACCAACGGCCTGCAGGCCGGCCAGATGATCGTCATCGCGGCCCGACCTGGCGTGGGCAAGTCGACGCTGGGCCTGGACATCGCCCGCAACGCCTCCGTCAAGCACCACCAGGCGGCCTGCATCTTCTCCCTGGAGATGAGCAAGCACGAGATCACCATGCGTCTGCTGTCGGCGGAGGCGAAGGTGCCCCTGAACCACATGCGCGCCGGGTCGCTCAGCGACGAGGACTGGTCGAAGCTGGCCCGCCGGATGGGCGAGGTCGCCGACGCCCCGCTCTACATCGACGACTCCACCAACATGACGATGAAGGAGATCCGGGCCAAGGCCCGGCGGCTCAAGCAGCGCAACGACCTCAAGCTGGTGGTCATCGACTACCTGCAGCTGATGACGTCGGGCAAGCGGGTGGAGTCCCGCCAGCAGGAGGTCTCCGAGTTCTCCCGCGCGCTCAAGCTGTTGGCCAAGGAGCTCGAGGTCCCGGTGATCGCGATGAGTCAGCTCAACCGTGGGTCCGAGCAGCGGCAGGACAAGAAGCCGATGCTGTCCGACCTCCGTGAGTCCGGCTCGATCGAGCAGGACGCCGACATGGTGATGATGATCCACCGCGAGGACATGTACGAGAAGGAGTCCCCGCGGGCCGGCGAGGCCG
>JAOPVM010000020.1 GCA_025966215.1 Klenkia sp. | reverse complement strand
GCTCCGCCGCCGGAGGCCGTGCTGCGTGCCTTCGCCCCGCGCGCCGGCCAGTCCGGCATCGGGGAGCCACCCGGCGGCCGCCCCGGCCAGCGACGCACCGCCAGCGGTCCCTGGTGGAAGTCCGACGCGGCCGACGACCCGTGGCGGGACCCCGCGGCCACGGCCCGGCTCGGTGCTCCCGCGGCCTACCCCGAGGAGGACACCGAGGACGACGGCCCGCTCGTCGTCGACCCCCGGGGCCGCCGCCGGCTGCGGCTGGGCGACGTGTCGGTCCGGCTGGGCGCCCTGGCCCTGCTGGCACTGGTCTTCGTGGCCGCCCTCGGCGGCTCGCTGGGCTGGTACCTGGGCCGGACCGCCGACGAGGAGCCGCTGCTGTCCCCGGGCACCTCCCTCACCCAGGTCTCCCCGGGCATCACCCGTGAGCCGGGGTCGATCTCGGAGATCGCCGCCGCGGTCAGCCCGGCGGTGGTCTCGATCGAGGTGCGGGTCGGGGAGGCCGGCGGGTCGGGCTCCGGGGTCGTCATCGACGCCGGCGCCGGCTACATCGTCACCAACAACCACGTGGTCTCCGGCGCCGACGGGGTCGAGGGTGCGGAGATCCGCGCTGTCTTCTCCGACGGCAGCGGGTCGGCCGCGACCATCGTCGGGCGCGACCCGGCCAGCGACCTCGCCGTCCTCCGGGTGGACAAGCCCGGACTCGTGCAGGCCACCCTCGGCACGTCCGACCAGGTCGTCGTGGGTGACCCGGTGGTGGCGCTGGGCTCCCCGCTGGGCCTGGCCGGCACGGTCACCAGCGGCATCGTCAGCGCCCTGGACCGCCCGGTCCGGCTCTCCGGTCAGGGCAGCGACACCAACGCGGTCATCAACGCCGTGCAGACCGACGCCCCGATCAACCCGGGCAACTCCGGCGGTGCGCTCGTGGACGCCACCGGGGCGCTGATCGGCATCAACACCGCCATCGCCACCCTGGGCAGTGGTTCCATCGGCCTGAGCTTCGCGATCCCGGTGGACACCGTCGACCGGATCGCCGAACAGCTGATCAGCACCGGCACCGCCGTGCACGCCTCGCTGGGCGTGCAGGCCCGGTCGGTCACCGACGGCGCCCGGGACGGCGCACTGGTGGTCAACGTCGAGCCCGGCAGCCCGGCCGAGCAGGCCGGCATCGCCGAGCAGGACGTCATCATCGCCGTCGACGGGCAGCGGGTGGGCAGCAGCGAGGAGCTGGTGGTCGCCGTCGACGCCCGGTCACCGGGGGACGTGGTCACCGTCGAGGTGGTCCGCGGGGGCGGCTCCAGCGAGGTCCAGGCGACCCTCGGCACGGCCTGAGCCCACGCCCAGGCGGCCTGCCTACAGTGGGTCCGACGGCTTCACGGGAGGGGGCGGCAGGTGTTCGACTCGATCGGCTGGGGCGAGATCATCGTCCTCGGGCTCGCGGCCCTGTTCATCTTCGGGCCCGACCGGCTGCCCTCGCTGGCCAAGGACGCGGCCCAGGGGCTCAAGCGGGTCCGTGAGGCCGTGACCGGGGTGCGCGGGCAGCTGCACGACAGCCTGGGCGAGGACTTCGACCAGCTGCGCGACCTGGACCTGCGGCAGTACAACCCCCGCACCTTCATCCGACAGCAGCTCGTGGGCGACGAGCAGCCGCCGGTGCGCCGGGCCTCGGGCCCGCGTTCGGCGACCCCGGCCGCTGCCGGGGCGACCACGGCCGCCGGGAGCAGGGCGCGGGACCGCTCGCGGCCCGCGCCCTACGACACCGACGCGACCTGACCTACCTGCGGACGGGCGTGAGCCCCAGCGACATGCCCGACAGCCCGCGGGAGCGGACGGCGAGGCCCTCGGCGATCTTCTCCAGCGCCTGGGCGGCCGGAGCGTCGGGCTGGGCCAGCACGATCGGGGCGCCGGCGTCACCGGCCTCGCGCAGACGGGTGTCCAGCGGGATCTGACCCAGCAGCGGGACGCGGGCACCCAGGGTCTTGGTCAGCGCGTCGGACACGGCCTGACCACCGCCGGAGCCGAAGAGCTCCATCCGGGAGCCGTCGGGCAGCTCGAGCCAGGACATGTTCTCCACGACCCCGACCACCTGCTGGTGGGTCTGGGTGGCGATCGCCCCGGCGCGCTCGGCCACCTCGGCGGCGGCCTGCTGCGGGGTGGTCACCACGAGGATCTCGGCGTTCGGGACCAGCTGGGCCACCGAGATGGCGACGTCGCCGGTGCCCGGGGGGAGGTCCATGAGCAGCACGTCCAGGTCGCCCCACCAGACGTCGGCGAGGAACTGCTGGAGGGCGCGGTGCAGCATCGGCCCGCGCCAGACGACGGGGGTGTTGCCCGGGGTGAACATGCCGATCGAGATGACCTTCACGCCGTAGGACTGCGGCGGCATGATCATGTTCTCGACCTGGGTGGGCTTGTCGTCCACGCCCAGCATGCGGGGCACCGAGTGGCCGTAGATGTCGGCGTCCACGACGCCCACCGAGAGGCCGCGGCGGGCCAGCGAGGCGGCCAGGTTCACCGTCACGCTGGACTTGCCCACCCCGCCCTTGCCGGAGGCGACCGCGTAGACCCGGGTCAGCGAGCCCGGCTGGGCGAAGGGGATGACGGCCTCGGGGGCGTCGGTGCCGCGGACGGTCTTGCGCAGCTCGGTGCGTTGCTCGTCGTTCATCACGTCCAGGCCGACCTGCACGGTGGTCACCCCGGGCACCCGGGTGACGGCCTCGGTGACCCGGTCGGTGATGGTGTCGCGCATCGGGCAGCCGGAGACGGTGAGGTACACCTCGACCCGCACCGCGCCGGGGTCACCGCCCACGCCCAGCTGGACGTCCTTGATCATCCCGAGCTCCGGCAGCGGCCGGTTGATCTCGGGGTCCTGGACGGTGGCCAGGGCCGCGTTGACGGCGTCGAGCGCCGGCGTGCCGGTCATCGTCTCGGTCATGGCGCCACTGTACGACCGCTGTTCTGGCCCCTCCCTAGGCTGCGCGGTCGTGACCACCGACGCGACCCGCGCCTCCACACTGCGCGACGCGGTGGGGCTCGGCGTCGCGGTGGGTCTCTACGGCGTCGCCTTCGGTGCGGCCGCGGTGACCGCCGGGCTGGACCCCTGGCAGGCCTGCGCGCTGTCGCTGCTGATGTTCACCGGCGCCTCCCAGTTCGCGCTGGTCGGCGTGCTCGGCGCCGGCGGGGGAGCCGTCGCCGCGATCGGCAGCGCCCTGCTCCTGGGCACCCGCAACACCGTCTACGGGGTCCGGCTGGTGCCGCTGCTGCGGACCCGGGGCGCGGCCCGACGGGCCGCGGCCGCGCACTGGGTGATCGACGAGACCACCGCACTGGCCGTGGCCGCCCCGGACCGGGAGCTGGCCCGGCTGGCCTTCACCGCCGGCGGCGCCACCATCTACCTCGGCTGGAACGTGATGACGCTGGTGGGTGCGTTGGGCGCCGACGGGCTGGGTGGGACGGCGCAGGCCGCCCTGGACGCCGTCGTGCCGGCGGCCTTCCTGGCGCTGCTCTGGCCCCGGCTGCAGCGGACCTGGGCCGAGCCCGCCGCCCAACGCCGGGTCGCCCTCGGCGGTGCGGTGGTCGCGCTGGTGCTCACCCCGGTCGTGCCGGCCGGGGTGCAGGTGATCGCCGCGGTGGTGGCGGTCGTGCTGGCCGGGAGGTGGCGACGGTGAGCACCGGGACGCTGTGGACGGTGGTGCTGGTGGCCTCGCTGGGCTGCTACCTGCTCAAGCTGGCCGGGCTGAGCGTGCCGGCCGCCTGGGTGGAGCGCCCGGTCGTGCGCCGGGTGGTCGAGTTCGTCCCGGCCGCGCTGCTGGGCGCGCTGGTGGCCGTGCAGGCCGCGACGTCGGGGCCGCAGCTCGTCGTGGACGAGCGGCTGGCCGGCCTGGCGGTCGCCGCGCTCGCCCTGGCCCTGCGGGCCCCCTTCGTGGTCGTGCTGCTGCTGGCCGGCCTCACCGGAGCCGCCGTGCACTGGCTGGTCTGAGCCGTGTCCGCACCGACCTCGCCCGAGCAGGGGGGCGTGACCCCGGCCGAGGTCGCGGCGCCCTCCAGCGACGACCTGGTGGACGACCTGGTGGACGACCTGGTGGACGACCTCGTGGACGACCTCGTGGACGACCTCGGCCGGCGCAGCCGGCAGACCCTCACCCGGTCGGTCGCCGCGGACTGAGCGGGCCGAGCGGACTGCTGGTCTGCTGTCCTGACGTGGCACCTGTCACACCCGCCCGGGTGGGTCGTGCCGGACCGTCGAACCCCGAGGAGGCCGCGTGTCACCGGAGGTCCTGTCCCTGCTGGTGCTGGTGGGGATCCTGCTCATCGCCACCCTGCTGCCGATCGACATGGGGGTGCTCGGCTTCGGCGCCGCGTTCCTCGTCGGGGCCGTCGTGCTGGGCCTGAGCACCGACGAGGTGCTGGCCGGGTTCCCGGCCGACCTGGTGGTGACCCTGGTCGGGATCACCTACCTGTTCGGGATCGCCCAGGTCAACGGCACCGTCGACCTGCTCGTCGCCGGGGCGGTGCGGGCGGTGGGCGGCCGGGTGGGCCTGGTGCCGTGGGTGATGTTCGCCGTCAGCGCCGTCCTGGTGGGCATCGGTGCGCTGTTCGCCGTGGCCATCGTCGCGCCGATCGCGCTGCGCTTCGCCGCCCGGCACCGGATCGACCCGCTCTACATGGGCATGATGGTCGTCCACGGGGCCCTGGGCGGGGCGTTCACCCCGATCAGCGTCTACGGCAGCTTCGTCGACGGCCTGGTCCGCGACGGCGATCTGGCCAGCAGCCCGCTCACCCTCACCCTGGCCCCGTTGGGCGTCAACCTGGCGATCGCGGCCGCGCTGACCGTCTGGCTGGGCCGGCGCCGGGTGCCCGCCGTGGACCCCGGGATGGAGCCGGCCGGGGTTCGCGCCGGAGTCGGCCCGGCGGCGGCGGAGCCGGCCCCCGACGAGCCGGACACGCCGTCCCGGGTGTCCTTCGTGCAGGTCGCCACCCTCGCCGGGATCCTGCTGCTGGCCACCCTCACCGTGGTCTGGTCGGTCGACGTCGGCTTCGCGTCGCTGCTGATCGGTGCCGGGCTCGCCCTGCTGGACCCCCGCGGCACCCGCCGGGCGGTGGACTCGGTGGCCTGGTCGACGGTGCTCCTCATCGCCGGGGTGCTCACCTACGTCGGGGTGCTCCAGGCCGCCGGCACCATCGACCTGGTCAGCAACGCCATCGCCGGGCTCGGTGTCACCCAGCTGGCGGCGCTGCTCATCTGCTACCTGGGCGGCATCGCCTCGGCCTTCGCCTCGTCGGTGGCGATGGTGGGGGTGATGGTGCCGTTGGCGCTGCCGTTCCTGCAGCAGGGCGACATCGGCCCGATCGGCTTCGTCGCGGCCCTGGCCGTGGCGACCACCGTGGTCGACGTGAGCCCGTTCTCCACCAACGGGGCGCTGGTGCTCGCCAACGCCCCGGCCGGCACCGACCGGGAGCGCTTCTACAAGCGGATGCTCGGCTACGCGGGCGCGGTCACCGTGCTGGGCCCACTGCTGGCGTGGGCGGTGTTCGTGCTGCCGGGCTGGGGCTGACGCCCACGGCCGGTCAGTTCTTGCCGGCGTCCTCGCGGGCCTGCTCGCGCTTGCGCTTGCGCTCCTTCTTGCGCCGCTCCGCGGTCTCCTCGGTCAGGTCCTCGGGCACCAGGCGGGCCAGTTCGCCGCGGATGAAGTCCCGGGTGGCCAGCTCACCGACGGCCACCCGCAGCGAGGCCAGCTCACGGGCCAGGTACTCGGTGTCCGCGCGGGTCGAGGCGGCCCGGCTGCGGTCCTCCTCGGACTGCACCCGGTCCCGGTCGGCCTGCCGGTTCTGGGCCAGCAGGATGAGCGGGGCGGCGTAGGCGGCCTGGGTGGAGAAGGCCAGGTTGAGCAGGATGAACGGGTAGGGGTCCCAGCGCAGCTGCACCGCGGTCACGTTCAGCACGATCCAGACGATCACGATGATCGTCTGGACGGCGAGGAACCGGCCGGTGCCCAGGAACCGGGCGATGCCCTCGGCGAACTTGCCGACCGCGTCGGGGTCCAGCCGCAGGAACTGGAAGGCCGTCCGGCTGCTGCGCGGGACGTCGAGGCGACCGGTCTCCGGCCGGCGGTCGCCGTCAGCCACGGCGGGCACGCTCCCGCCAGTCGGTGGGCAGCAGGTGGTCCAGCACGTCGTCCACGCTGACTGCGCCCACGAGCCGGCCCTGCGGGTCGACCACGGGGGCGGCGACCAGGTTGTAGGTGGCGAAGTAGCGGGTCACCTCGGCCAGCGGGGTCTCCGGGCGCAACGGCTCCAGGTCGTCGAGCACCCCGGACACCAACGTCGAGGGGGGTTCCCGGAGCAGCCGCTGGATGTGTGCCAGCCCCAGGTAGCGGCCGGTCGGGGTGGCCGAGGGCGGGCGGCAGACGTAGACCTGGCTGGCCAGCGACGGGGTCAGCTCCGGTGCCCGCACCCGGGCCAGTGCCTCGGCGATCGTGGCGTCGGGGGAGAGGATGACCGGCTCGCTGGTCATCATCCCGCCGGCGGTGTCCTCGGAGTACTTCAGCAGCTGGCGGACCGGCTCGGCCTCGTCGGGCTCCATCAGCTCGAGCAGCCGGTTGCGGTCGACGTTGGGCAGCTCGGCCAGCAGGTCGGCGGCGTCGTCGGGGTCCATCGCCTCCAGCACGTCGGCGGCCCGGTTCTCGCTCAGCGTGCCCAGGATGACGATCTGCTCGGCCTCGGGCAGCTCGCCCAGGACGTCGGCCAGCCGGTCGTCGTCCATCGAGTCCGCGACCTCGTGCCGGCGCTTGAGCGGCAGGTCCTGCAGAGCGTGCGCCATGTCGGCGGGGTTCAGGTCGCGGTAGGTGGCGATCAGCGTCTCGGCGGACTGGCCCACCTGCGGCAGCCCCAGCCCGGTGACCTCGTCCCAGGCCAGCTGGTGGGTGTGTCCGCGGCGGCCCAGCCGACCGGGCTCCTGGACGGCGAGCCGGGAGAGCACCCAGTCCCCGGTCCGGGCCTGCTCGATCGCGGCGTCGGTGACCGTCGCGGGTCGTCCGGTCTCGAGGACGGTCACGCTGCGGTCGGCCAGCTCGCCGAGCACCAGGGTCTCCCCGGCGCGCTGCTCGAACCGCTTGAGGTTCACCGTGCCCGAGGCCAGCATCACCGCGGTCGCGTCCACGGCGGTGACCCGGCCCATCGGACAGAAGATCCGCCGCCGTGCCACGACCTCGACGATCAACCCGAGCACCCGGGGGGCCGCGGTGCCCACCCGCAGGGCCACCAGGACGTCGCGGACCTTGCCCACCCGGTCGCCGTTCGGGTCGAAGACGGTCAGCCCGGCCAGCCGGGAGACGTAGGCCCTGGTCACCGTGGTCACAGCGGCCTCCTCGTCACGCTCAGGGGCCGCCGCGCGACCCACGACCACACGACGGTGATCACCATCGGTGAGGCTACCGTCGCCGCCGTGACGCCCCGGACCACCGAGCTGGCCTACGAGGTCGTGGACGTGTTCGCCCCCCGCCCGTTCACCGGCAACCCCCTGGCCGTGGTCCTGGACGCCGGGGAGCTCAGCACCGAGCAGTGCCAGGCGCTGGCGCTGGAGTTCCACCTGTCGGAGACCACGTTCGTCTCCGACGTCGGGGACGGGGGCTACCGGGTGCGGATCTTCACCACCGACACCGAGCTGCCCTTCGCCGGGCACCCCAGCGTGGGCACCGCGCACACCCTCGTGCGGCTGGGCCTGCTGCCGGCGGGCGTGCTGCGACAGGAGTGCGGCGTCGGGACGGTCCCCGTCGAGGTCACCGCCGACGGCGCCCGGCTGACCGGTGGACCGGTGCAGCTGCGGCCCGGACCCTCCCCGGCCGACCTCGCGGTCGCCGTCGGTCTCACCGCGGACGACGTGACCGGCCGCCCGGCGCACCTGGTGGGCTGCGGCATCGAGTTCGCCCAGCTCGACCTGCGCCCCGGCGCGCTGGACCGGGCCCGGCCCGACCGCCGGGCCCTGGACGCGCTGCTGCCCGACGTGCTGGGCGGGGTGTCGCTGCTCGAGCGCGGCCCGGGCCCCGAGCACACGGTGCGGGTCTTCGCCGGGGGGTTGTCGTGGGAGGAGGACCCGGCCACCGGGTCCGCTGCGCTGGGCACCGGGGTCTGGCTGGCCGCCGAGGGCCTGGTCGGCGAGGGGACGTCGGCCCACCGGCTGCACCAGGGAGCGGTGCTCCGCCGTCCCTCGGTGCTGGAGGGGAGCGTCACCGTCGTCGACGGGCGGGCCGTCCGCGCCACCGTCGCGGGCGTCGTGCACCCGGTCGCCCGCGGCGCGATCGCCGTCCCCGCGTAATGGCCGGGCCCGCCCCCGCCGACCCCGCCTGGGTGCTGCACCGGCCCGGCACCCGGGACGTGGTGGTCATGGCCGTCGCCGTGGTCGGGGTGTCGCTGTCGGGGCCGATGACCGCGCTGGTGGCCGCCCCGGCGCTGGCCATCGCGTTCTGGCGCAACGCGGCCGGTGCGGTGGCGTTGCTGCCGGTGCTGCTCACCCGCGAGCGCAGCACCCTGACCGGGCTGCGGCTGCGCGACCTGCGCAGCTCGGTGGTGGCCGGGCTGTTCCTGGCCGCGCACTTCGCCGCCTGGCTGCCCAGCCTGTCGATGACCACGGTGGCGGCCTCCATCGCGCTGGTCACCACCACCCCGATCTGGACGGCCCTGGCCGCCCGGCTGTCCGGGGTGCGGCTGCCCGCCCAGGTCTGGTGGGGCCTCGCCCTGGCCGTCGCCGGCGCCGCGCTCATCGCCGGTGTCGACGTCACCGTCTCGCTGCGCGCGCTGGCCGGGGACGGCCTGGCCCTGCTCGGGGCGATCGCCGCGGCGGGCTACGTGCTGGCCGGGGCGACGGCCCGGGTGCGGCTGTCCACCTCGGCCTACGCGGTGGTCTGCTACTCCACCTGCGCGGTGGTGGTCGCGGCCGCGGCGCTGCTGGTCGACATCCCGCTGACCGGGTTCGGCGCGCGTGACTGGTGGCTGATCGCCGGCATCACCGTGGTCGCCCAGCTGCTCGGCCACACCCTGTTCAACCTGGTGCTCTCCACGGTCGGGCCGACCGTGGTGGGGCTGGCGATCCTGCTCGAGGTGCCCGGGGCCCTGCTCGTGGCGCTGGTGCTGCTGCAGCAGCTGCCCCCGCTGCTGGCGTTGCCCGGGATGGTGCTGGTCGTCGCGGGCGTCGCGCTGGTGGTGCGGGCCTCCCGGCCGGTCGCGGCCACCGGGCCCACCACCTGAGGCCGCTGGTTAGTCTCCGTTCACATCCCATCCCCGATCAGCGGAGGCACCGTGGCCGAGCTCCGATCCCGTCGTTCCAACCTGGCCGTCCCCGGCAGCAACCCCCGGTTCCTGGAGAAGGCCAAGGGCCTGCCCGCGGACCAGGTGTTCCTGGACCTGGAGGACGCCTGCGCGCCGCTGGCCAAGCCCGGCGCCCGGAAGAACATCGTCGCCGCCCTGAACGAGGGCGGCTGGGGCGACAAGATCCGCACCGTCCGGGTGAACGACTGGACCACCGAGTGGACCTTCCAGGACGTCATCGAGGTCGTCGGCGGCGCCGGGGCGAACCTGGACGCGATCATGCTGCCCAAGGTCCAGGACGCCGGTCAGGT
>JAOPVM010000125.1 GCA_025966215.1 Klenkia sp. | reverse complement strand
GCGGGCCGCCGTCGAGGCGGCCGGGTTCACCTATCTCGCCGCGTTCGGCCTCGAGGACCTCGGCCTGTCCTGACCCGTCGTACGGTGGTCACGTGACCGCCATCACCGCGACGACGACGTCGCCGAGCGCACCCGTTCCCGCCTGGCTCGACGAGCTCGTCGAGGCCCTGGGTGCCGGCAGCGTGCTCACCGACCCCGACGTGACCGCCGCCTACGCCCGCGACCAGGCGATGCTCGCCGAGTCCGGCACCCCGGCCGCGGTCGTGCTCCCGCGCAGCACCGACGAGGTCTCCGCGGTCCTGCGGATCGCCTCGGCGCACGGGGTGCCCGTCGTCCCCCGCGGGGCCGGGTCGGGGCTGGCCGGGGCGGCCAACGCGATCGACGGGGCCATCACCCTGGTGCTCACCCGGATGGACGCGGTGCTCGAGGTGTCCACCGCCGACCGGCTGGCCGTGGTCCAGCCCGGCGTGGTGAACAAGGCGCTGCGGGACGCGGTCGCCACCGACGGGCTGTTCTACCCCCCGGACCCGTCCTCCTACGACTGGTGCACGATCGGCGGCAACCTGGCGAACAACTCCGGCGGGCTGTGCTGCGTCAAGTACGGCGTGACCACCGACTACGTGCTGGGTCTGGAGGTCGTGCTCGCCGACGGCCGGGTGCTGCGCACCGGACGCCGGACGGTGAAGGGCGTGGCCGGCTACGACCTGGCCCGGCTCTTCGTCGGCTCCGAGGGCACCCTCGGCGTGATCACCGAGGCCACCCTGTCGCTGCGTCCGGCGCCGAAGACCCCGGTCACCCTGGTCGCCAGCTTCACCACCACCGCCCAGACCGGGCAGGTCGTGGAGGCCGTGGTGACGTCCGGCCTGGTGCCGAGCCTGCTCGAGGTGATGGACCGGACCTGCATCCGGGCTGTGGACGACATGCTCAAGGCCGACCTCGACCGGGACGCCCACGCCCTGCTGGTCGCCCAGTCCGACGCCGGCGGGCAGGCCGCGGTCGAGGAGATGGAGGCCCTCGCCCAGCTGTGCCGGGACGCCGGTGCCGACCTGGTGCACGTCACCGACGACGCCGCCGAGGGCGACCTGCTCCTCACCGCCCGCCGGATGGCACTGCCCGCCCTGGAGCGGCTGGGCACCACGCTCATCGACGACGTCGCCGTCCCCCGCTCGCGGATCGCGGCGTTCCTGGACGGCTGCGACGCGATCGCCGAGCGGTGCGGCCTGGTCATCGGGGTCGTCGGGCACGCCGGGGACGGCAACATGCACCCCACCGTGGTGTTCGACCCCACCGACGACGACCAGCGCACCCGGGCGTTCCAGGCCTTCGACGACGTGCTCGAGCTGGGGCTGTCGCTGGGCGGCACGATCACCGGCGAGCACGGCGAGGGCAACCTCAAGACCGACTGGCTCGAGCGCGAGATCGGCCCGGTGTCGCTGTCGGTGCACCAGGCGGTCAAGGCCGCGCTGGACCCCCAGGGACTGCTGAACCCCGGCAAGATGTTCCGCTCGGCCACCGTGTCCGACCTGGCCGGGGCTGCGTCGCTGCGCTGAACCCGCCGCTTCCTGGGACTCTCGGACCATGACGGGGCGGGCACGACTGCTGGTGATCGGGGGCGACGCGGCGGGCATGTCCGCCGCCGCCCAGGCGCGACGGATCCGGGCCGAGGACCAACTGGAGATCGTCGTCCTCGAGCAGGGCGAGGACACCTCGTTCTCCGCCTGTGGCATCCCCTACTGGATCGGTGACCTGGTCGGGGGCCGCGACGCGCTCGTCGCCCGGACGCCCGAGGAGCACCGGGCCCAGGGGCTCACCGTGCACACCGGCACCCGGGCCACCGCGATCGACACCGAGGCCAGGACCGTCGCCACCGCCGACGGGCGGTCCTTCGACTACGACACCCTGCTCATCGCCACCGGCGGCAAGCCGACCCGCCCCCCGATCCCCGGCCTGGACGCCGCCGGGGTGTTCGGCGTCCACCGGCTCGACGACGGCGAGGCCATCCGGGCCGCGATCGACGAGCTGCCCGCCGGCGGTCCCCGCCGCGCGGTCGTGCTGGGCGGGGGCTACATCGGGCTGGAGATGGCCGAGGTGCTGCAGTCCCGCGGTCTGGACGTCACCGTGGTGCTCGCCGACCCGCTGCCGATGGGCCTGCTGGACGCCGACATGGGCGAGCTGGTGCTGGCCGCGATGCGCGAGGCGGGGATGACCGTGCACACCGACCAGGCGGTCGAGGAGGTGCTGCTGGACCCCGACGGGCGGGCCTGCGGGGTACGCACCGACCAGGGCTCCTACGACGCGGAGGTCGTCGTCCTCGGGCTGGGCATGGGCCCGGAGGTCTCCTTGGCCGAGGGGGCCGGGATCGCGATCGGGGTGACCGGCGGCATCGACGTCGACGCCACGATGCGCAGCCGCAGCCACCCCGACGTGTTCGCCGCCGGGGACTGCGTGCAGACCCACCACCAGCTCACCGGTGAGCCCCAGCACGTCGCGCTCGGCACGCACGCCAACAAGCAGGGCCGGGTCGCCGGGTCGGTCATCGCCGGCCGGCCGGCCCGCTTCGGCGGGGTGCTGGGGACGGCGCTGACCAAGGTGGGCGACACCGAGATCGGCCGCACCGGGTTGTGCACCACCCAGGCCGAGCAGGCCGGGTACGCGTTCAGCTCCGACGTCGTGGAGGGGACCACCCGGGCCGGCTACTACCCCGGCGCCGAGGCCGTCACGGTCAAGCTGGTCACCGAGACGGGGTCCGGGCGGATCCTGGGCGGGCAGGTGGTCGGGGGACAGGGCGCCGGCAAGCGGGTCGACGTCCTGGCCACCGCGATCTGGGCCGGGATGACCGCCGACGACCTCGCCGCCTCCGACCTGTCCTACGCCCCGCCCTTCTCCCCGACCTACGACGTCGTGTCCGTCGCCGCCCGGAAGGCCAGCGCGGTGGTCAGGGGCTGACCCGCTCCCCGCAGCGGTCCAGTGCGGCGAGGTCTCCGGCGTCCAGCTCGGCGGGGACGGTCGCCCACGGCGACCCGCGCCCGGTGCTCAGCGAGCTCACCAGGACCCCGGCCAGCACCAGGACCGCGCCCAGGGCAGGCAGCGGCCCCCCGGGGCGCCACCGGCCCGTGCCGGCTCCACCCGCACGATCCTCCTGGTCCCGGGCTCGCCCGCTGTCGTCGTCCCCCGGTGGAGCGGGATACTGGCCGGGAGCAGGACCCCCTCATCTGATCGGAGCGTCACCGTGCCCATCGCGACCCCCGAGGTCTACGCCGACATGATCAGCCGGGCGAAGGAGGGCGGCTTCGCCTACCCGGCCATCAACTGCACGTCCTCGGAGACGGTCAACGCCGCGCTGCGCGGGTTCGCCGAGGCCGGCAGCGACGGGATCATCCAGTTCTCCACCGGCGGTGCGGAGTTCGGCTCCGGCACCCGTGTGAAGGACATGGTCACCGGCGCCGTGGCCCTGGCCGAGTTCGCGCACGTGGTCGCCGAGAAGTACCCGGTGAACATCGCGCTGCACACCGACCACTGCCCCAAGGACAAGCTCGACTCCTACGTGCG
>JAOPVM010000060.1 GCA_025966215.1 Klenkia sp. | reverse complement strand
CCGAGCGCCCGCGCGGTGAGCAGGTGCCGCTCGGTCTCGATGCCCTCGGCGAGGATGAGCGCGCCGCTGCGCTCGGCGTAGGCGTTGACGGCGTTCATGATCTCGGCGATCTCGGGGCCCGGGCGCTCCTGCACCAGCCTCAGGTCCAGCTTGACCACGTCGGGCCGCAGCAGGGGCATGAACGCCAGCGACATCGAGTCCGCCCCGACGTCGTCCAACGCCAGACCCCAGCCGATCTCGCGGATCCGCTGCACGGTCTGCAGCAGGTCGGCGGGCCGGGTGGCCAGCGCCCGCTCGGTGATCTCCACGACCCCGCGCAGCTGGGACGGCGCTGCCTGGGCGATCGCCAGCAGGTCGGCCAACGGCGCCCGGTCCAGCACCTCGGGCTCGACGTTGACGAACACCGTCAGCGGCGCCAGCAGGCCCTGCTCGACGGCGCCACGGAACGCTGCCGTCCGGCAGGCCGCGTCCAGCTCGGCCAGCACTCCGGCAGCCCGGGCGGCGGCGAACAGCGCGTCGGGGGTGTGCAGCGGGCCCTGAGGGCCTCGGGCCAGGGCCTCGTAGGCCACCACACGCCCACTGTCGAGGTCGACGATGGGCTGGAAGACGCTCGACACGGTGCTCGCCGTGAGCACGTCTCGGATCGCGTCGGCCCGAGTCCCCGTTCCCGTCATGCATCATCCTTCGGCATCCGAGAACCGCGGTTGAGGCCGACGACACGACGGCCACCCGAAAGTGGCTGTCGCCGGAGCGAGGAGCTGCGATCGACGCCTGCCCGTGCACCCGGACGCCTCGCACCTCGCAGGTACAGCGCCGCGCAGTCCGCACGCCCAGCACAGCACGATCGTGAGACGCGTGACCGGTCTGACGCGGTGCCGGATCCGGCGCAGGTTGGTAGAGTCCGGCAGCCGTCCTGAAGCGGGCGGCAGCCGCATCGGAGGGTGCGCACCCGGGACCCAGCACTCCGCTGAGATCAGGATTCCTCGTGTCCACGCCACCTCCCGGTCGCTGGCATCCGTCGACCGCGCCCGTCCCTGACGACGCGCCACTGTGCGCCGTGCACATCCGCCCCGGCCCGCCCGTGGTCGCCGCCGTCACCGGCGAGCTCGACCGGGAGGCGGCCCCCCTGCTGCTCGCCTGCATCGCGGGTCAGTTGCACCGCCCCGGGACGACGGTCCTGGTCGTGGACCTGTCCGAGGTGACCTTCCTCGACGCCGAGGGACTCCGGGTCGTCGCCGAGGCCGAGAGCCGGTGCCGGCAGCGCGGGATCGACCTGCGGCTGCGGGTCGGCCACCGGCACACGGTGGTGCGCGCCCTGACCATCACCGGGCTGATCGCCCACGCCGAGGACGAGGGCTGAGGTGCTGAACGCGTTCCGGGATGCCATGGCGCGGTCGGTGACCGATCTGCCGGGTGCCGAGCTGCTGCCCTCGAGGCTGGCCCGCTCGGCGGCCTCGGTGCTGCCGGTGTACGGGGCGGGGATCAGCCTCTACTTCTCCTCGGGGCGTCGGTTGCCCGTGGGCGCCAGCGGCGACGTCGCGGCTGCGGCAGAGCGGCTGCAGTTCACCGTCGGTGAGGGACCGTGCCTGGCGGCCCACGAGCGGGGTCGCCCGGTCGTCGCGGACGAGGCCGGACTGACCCGGCAGTGGCCGGCCTTCACCGCTGAGCTGGTGGCACGGACGCCGGTCCGCGGCATCATCGCCCTCCAGCTGCCCGGGCGGCTGCGTGACCTGGGTGCCCTCGACCTGTACGTGGTCCCGCCCGGCGCGGTCGGGGACCTCGGGCTCGCTGACTGTCTGGCCGTCGCCGACGAGGTCGCCCACGTCCTGGAGGGGCTCGACGGGGCCGACGCCGACCACTCGGGCGGGCCGGCCTGGCTGGACGCCCCCACCGCCTGGGACCGGTCGCTGGTCTGGCAGGCGATGGGCGTCCTCAACGCCTGCCTGAGCCTCACCTCCGCCGATGCCCTGGCCGTACTCCGTGCGCACGCCTACGGCGGCGGGACCACGGTGGACAGCCTGGCCCGGCACGTGGTCGAGGGGACGGTCCCGGTGCACGACCTGGCCCCGGCGTCGGACACACCGACCTGACCGGGCACGTACCCGGCCCACTGCACCTCGACGCGGACGGCGTGCACGCCGTCCGCCTCCTGGGAGCCGCAGGTCACGGACCCGCGGGCCCGTGGTCGCGCTCGTAGACCGAGGCCTGCCGGGCGGTGTCCGCCGGGACGCGACGCAGGCGCCCGGAGGGTGGACCACCGCGGTGCAGCACGAGAACGCCCCCCGCAGCCCCTGCCTCCACTGTCCTGGCGCTGCTCCCCACCGTCGGGCCCCCGCAGATGGCCGGTCGGGCGCTGCAGGGAGGTCGGTGCTGCCGGTGGTGGACGGTGCTGAGCCACGGCGGTGGGCCGCCAGGGCATCGGATCCGGGTCGGTGGGGGCCGGGGGTCCTGGGTCGCCCGCCCGGTCGCGCGCGGCGACGGGGACCACATCGTTCCCCGGCGTCGCCGGCGGGGGAACTCGTGGTCGCGGTGAGCCCGGTCCGCCGCTGCCGTCAGGAAGCCCGACACACGTCCAGCGGCGTGCGCCCCGTGGACCGGTGCCTCCACTGTGGGCGGCCACGCCGTCGTGACGTGGCTGCGGGGAGGACCTACGTCACCGGACCGGGGTGTGCAGGCGGGCATCCGGTCGATCTGGTGTCCCGGCGCCGGGCACGCACGAGGCACGTCGTGCGCCCACCCGCTGGCCGGAGCGGTCGCGCTGCGGGTCGGGCACCCGGAGCCGGTGTCGACGTCAGTGCTGGGTGGGCGTGGTCGATCGTGCGGTGGCGGTGGGTGCGGGCATCGGCGCGTCCCCGTTGCTGATGACCTCGTTGCTGATGACCTCGTGGGAGATCTCGGCCTGCACGTCCTGGGTGCCGGTGACCCAGTCGGTGACCATCCGCACGCGCTCGACCGGTACCGCGCGGGTACTCACCACCGGCTCGTCGACGGTGAGGGTGAGCCAGGCGCTCGTCGCACCGGTCGAACGACCGCCGATCAGCAGCTCGGGGCTGATGGCGGGGGCGTCCGCGGGCTCGATGTCCACGTACTCCACCCGGGCGTGCTGCCGGGTGATCGTCACCGGGACCAGCACCTCCTCGGTGGTGGTCTCCACCCGGAGCACGGCCTTCCGGTAGGGCACCACCTCGGTGTCGACCAGCAGGCGCTCGGCCGAGCGGATCATCTCGACCTCCCCTGCTGTCGGGTCGCCGGCTGGACGCGGGTGGCTGGGGACGTACTCCCGGGTGCCCGGGGCCGTTCCGGGCAGGGGCAGGCCGTAGTGGCGGCGCAGGGCGGTCTCCTGTCCTGGGCCCAGGCGCTGGCTCTGCGGGAAGCGGGGGGCGGCGGCGATGGCGTCACCGCTGACGGCGAGCCGTACCCGTCCGGTGCGGGTGGTGGCCCCGGCCGCGGGAGCCAGGGTGGTGCGCGTGCTGTGCAGGCCGTCGGTGATGGCCAGCCAGGTGGTCTCCCCGGTGACGTCGTCGGTGTAGACCTCCGCGACGATCCCGAGCCTGGTGCCGTCGCGGTCATCGGCGATGGCGCCGATGACCGGGGGGATGGTCGGTTCGCTGCTCATCGGTCTCTTCCTGGGCGCTGCCGGGTGGGGGTGGTCCGGGTGAGGGTGGTGCCGACGGGGCGCAGCCGGCTGGCTGCGCCCCGTCGTCGGGCTCAGTTGCCGTACTGCTGGGCCGCGTTCGTGACGGTCTGGGCGGCCGGCGGGCTGTTCTGGGCCTCGCGCTTGGCGTTGGGGGCCTCGGCCTCGACCTTGGCCAGGGTGGACTCCCACCGCTGGCGCATCGGGGCGATCCCACCGCCCCCGACGGCGACGATCGCGATGCCGACGACGGCTGCGAGGGTGGCGTACAGGACGGCGTTGACGACGTTCTGGGCGATCTGCAGCTGGTTCAGCGCGGCGATGACGCCCAGGGCCAGGATGACGATGGAGGCGACGTTGGCCAGGACCTTGCCGTAGGACAGGCCGCCGAGGGTGTTCTGGACCAGCAGCTTGACGCCGGCGGCGATGGCCGAGGCGATCACCAGGATGAGGATCGCGACGAAGACCTTGGGCAGGTAGCCGATGATCGCGGCCAGGTAGTCGCTGATCGGGTTCTCACCGAACACGCCGAAGGCAGTGGAGAGCACGAAGAGCATGACCGCGTAGAAGACGATCTTGGCGAGGATGTCCGAGGCGTCGTACTGGGACTTCTCCAGCGCCTTCTTGATCCCGCCCTTCTCCACGGCGGCGTCGAAGCCGACCTTGTCGAGGACCTTGTTGATGATCTTCTGCAGGGTCTTGGCGATGAGGTAGCCGATCACCAGGATGAGCAGGAACCCGATGAGCTTGGGCAGGAACTGGATGACGGTGTCCAGGAGGTCCCGGAACGACTGACTGATGGAAGACATGGGTTCTCCAGAGCTGGTGGTGCGGGGGTGGGTGCGGGCATCCCGACCACCGCGCGAGCACGACGTCCTGCTGCGCGCGGTGCGGGAGGGACGTGCTCCCCTGGGGCCGGCCCACAGGCCGGCCCCAGGGCGGTCGCGGTCGACTCAGCTCGTGCGCTGCCGCCGAGGGAGTCGGGTGCGGCCGATGGTCAGCTGCGGCGGGTGTCGTCGGTGACCTGCTCGATCTCCTCGTGGGCGACCTCGGCAGCGACCTGCTGCTGCTCGGTGACGGTCTCGGTGCCCAGTCGCACGCGCTCGACGGGCACGGTCTCCTTGGCCACGACCGGGCGCTCGGCGTGCAGCGTGACCTCGTGCTCCTCCTCGGACAGCGTGGGGCCGTCGAGGGCGTCACCGGCGTTGGCCTCGGTGATGGGCTCGCGCTCGATCCGGACCTCCTCGTGGGTGACCGGGACGGTGCGGGTGACCTGCTCGGTGACCACGTGCTTGCGCAGCCGGGCCCGGCCGGTCTCCACCGCCTCGGTGCCGACCGACAGGCGCTCCTCCGAGCGGGTCATCGCGTCATCGGTGATGGGACCGGAGGTGTCGCGGCCGAGGGTGCCGGCCTCGTTACGGGTACCGGTGAGCGTGCTGTCATCCGAGATGCCGGCCGTACCGGTCGTCGTGGTGGTGTCGGTCCGGGTGCCGTGGTCGTCTGCGGTGCCCTCGGCGATGCCGTAGTAGCGGTAGAGCTCGGACTCCTCGGCCGGGGACAGGTGACCCTCGGCCTCGATCTTCGGGGCGTCCTTGACCATGGTCTTGTCGTAGGGGAAGGACAGCGACCCCCCGGACAGCTGGGCATCGGCCAGCGGGATGAAGGTCTCCTTGGAGCCGAACATGCCGGTCTTGACCGTGGCCCACTCGGGGCGCCCGGACTGGTCGTCGAGGTACACCTCGGAGACGGTGCCGATCTTGTCTCCGTCGGAGTCGATGGCGGTGGAGCCGATGACGGTGGTGATGTCCTGCTCGGTGATCACGGGATCTCCTGGGGTGGGGGCAGCACACCGGAGCCGACGGACGTCGACACGGTGTGGACGGGAGGTGCGCTGTCGGCCCCAGGTGGGGCTGACAGCGGCGGCCGAATCCGGCCGCGATCGCAGGTCACGGACGAGGCCTTCATCCGGTCTGCAGGACTCCCGATGCCCTCAGCTATACGAGGTAAACAATCTGGGCGAGATTGTTCACGGGGTAGACGGAGGGCGGCGCCGTGACCGGTTGGAACCAGGTGCCTGCAGTTCGCCGAGCCGGGCCAGCAGGCTCTCCAAGGACTCCTCGAACTCGGTGACGGACTCGTCCTGGGTGAGCAGGGGCTCCAGTTCGACGACCAGCGGGTAGGGGGCCAGCTCGCCGGCGGAGACGTCAGCGGCACCGTCGGGATCGTCGATGGCGTTGATCGCCACCCCACGTTGGGCGACCTCCAGCAACAGGTGCCCGAGAAGGAAGCTGGAGTAGGCGCGGTAGGCCAGCACAGCCTGTTCGTGGGTGAAGCCGTGGGTGGTCAGGGCCGAGAGGAAGGACTCCACCCACCGCAGACTGCGCAGTGGGGGGCGCACCCACGGCGCGGCAGGGGGCCGGGTGGCCACCAGGGGGAACACCGCCGGGTGGGCCAGGGCGATCCGGCGGACCCCGTGGGCCAGGCGCTGGAGGTAGTCCTCCCAGCCGTGGCGCGGTGCGATGTAGACGTCGGGGTCGGCGAACAGCTCGTCGACGACGATCTCCACGACCCCGTCGAGCAGGTCCTCTCGGCTGGGCACGTAGCGGTAGAGGGCCATGGCCTCGACGCCGAGCGCGGCGCCCAGCTTCCGCATCGTCAGCGCGGGCAGGCCCTGCTCGTCGATGTAGGCCACCGCGGCAGACACGATCCGGTGCCGGTCCAGACCGCCTCGACCCGAGGCAGGTGCGCCCTGGCCGGCCAGGACGTCGGTGCCGCCGGCCCGGTTGTCGGGGAGGTCGGGGTCGGTGGGGTCATCGGGATCAGCGACGCCCCCGGCCGCGATCTGCCCTGTCAGGCCGTCTCCCGGGGGTGCCCCGGCATCCGTGGGGTCTGTGCTGCTGGCTGGCACGGTGGTCCTCCGATGCTCGTGCGGGTGGTCATGAGAACGAACGACGTCCCGCTCCGTGCCCTACATCTACCCGCACGGGGCGGGCACCGGTGACGACGTCAGCTGCCGGGCCGTCGGCTGCCCCTGTTCGGGCCCTGGCGCGCGAGTCGTGCGCACCGATCCCGGCGGAGTCGCGGTCGAGCAGGGCCCGGGTTCGCGACCGCCCGGCCGTGGGTGAGCACACCGTCCCAGCGGGCAGAGGAGCACAGGGACGACGCGGCCCAGCTGCGCAGTCGACCAGGCGAGAGCCCACGGCCGACGCGGACACGCCGCGGCAGCGAGAGGGGTCCTGCGCGCGTGGCAGGGGGCCGCCATCGTGCTGGAGGCCCCGGGTTCGTCGTCCCCCGTCGCCACGCCGGGTGCCTCCCGTGATCCACTTGTCTCCTCGCCCGACTCCGCGGGACCCGCGGACGTCACCTGGAGTTCTCACCCCGGTGCGGAAGGATCCCTCCCGTGAAGAGTCCCCGCGGCGGCGCTGCCGACCAGGCCAGGGGGGCGCCGGAGCGGTCGGCCACGGGATCCGGTGACGTGGTGCCGAGCGTCGCCGTCGACTTCACCCGGCTGTTCGAGGCGTTGCCCACGGCCTATCTGGTGATGGACCCCGACCTGGTCATCGTCGAGGCGAACGACGCCTACCTGAACCTCGTGGGGCGCCGGCGGGAGGACATCGTGGGGCGCCCGGTCTTCGAGGCGTTCCCGCCGGCCCCGGACGCACTGGACGAGCACGGTGAGAACCCGGTCCGGGTGTCGTTCGAACGTGCCCGGGACACCGGACAGGTCGACCCGATGCCCATCGCGAAGTACAGCGTGGTCGATGCGCGCACGGGGGAGATGGTCGAGCGGTACTGGTCGTTGATCAGCGCGCCGGTGCTGGACGCCGACGGGCGCACCGTGCTGGTGCTGCAACGGACCGAGGACGTCTCGACCTTCGTGCGGGAGAGCTCAGCCTCGTCGGGGCTGACGGCCCAGGACCGGAACGACGGGGCCGATCGTGCCGCGGGGCGGGACCGAGACGACGACCAGCGCGACGTGGAGTCCGTGGCGGCGGAGCTGTACGCCCGCATGCAGGAGCTGGCAGTCGCCCAGGAGGCCCGGGACACCGCCGCTCGGCGGCTGTCCAGCCTGGCCGGCGTGGCCCTGGAGCTCACCGCGGCCGAGACCGTGGAGGACCTCGAACGGATCGTGGTCACCCGCGGGCTGGCGGTCCTGGGAGCCGACGGCGGCGGGATCATCTCCCCGGACGACCGTGGTGGCTGGCGCGCCACCCTGAGCCAGGCCCTCGGGGAGGACGTACAGCTCGCCTACGGCAACGTGCCCTACGACAGCCCCCTGCCTGCGCCGTGGGTGGCCCGCACCAGCCGCGAGCTGCTGCTGCCCACCCGGGAGGCGGGGCTGGCCTTCGACGCGTCGATGGCCGGGGTCTACTCCGACATCGGCCGCAACGGCTGGGCGTTCCTGCCCCTGGTCGTCAACGACGTGTGTGTCGGCAGCCTGGCCGTGGCCTGGGCCGAGGAGCACCCCTTCGCCCCCGACGAGCTGGAGCTGCTGCGGGTGTTCGCCGCCCAGTGCGCCCAGGTGCTGGTGCGGATCCGGGCAACGACGGCGGAACGGGCAGCTGCCCGCAGGGCGCGGCAGATGTCGGAGACCTGGCAGCGCAGTCTGCTCACCCAGCCCCCGACGAACGCCTCGCTGCAGATCGCGGTCCGGTATCAACCGGCGTCCCTGGGTGCCCAGGTGGGCGGGGACTGGTACGACGCCTTCCCGACGGTGGACGGGACCACCACGATCGTCGTCGGTGACGTGACCGGTCACGACGGGACGGCGGCCGCGACGATGGGGCAGCTCCGCAACCTCCTGCGCGGCATGGCCTACGACAGCGACGCCGGCCCGGCGCGCCTGCTCAGCCGGCTGGACGCAGCCATGGCGGGCCTGCGCATGGGCACCCTGGCGACCGCGGTGCTCGGACGACTCGACGAGCACGCCACCCCCGTCGGCCCGGTGTGGCGGTTGAGGTGGTCCAACGCCGGTCATCCACCGCCTCTGCTGCGCCACCGGGACGGCACCGTCGAGGAACTCGGCGGCGGCCGCCCGCAGTTGCTGCTGGGTCTGCGCCCCAGCACGCACCGGACCGAGCAGACGGTCGACGTGCCGGTGGGGAGCACCCTGGTGCTCTACAGCGACGGGCTCATCGAGCGACGCACTGCCGACCTGGACCAGGGCATCGACCGCCTGGTGGCCGCTCTGGCGCGACACGGCGACGCCGCACCCGAGGACCTGTGTGATCTGCTGCTCGCCGAGATCGGTCAGGACCACAACGACGACGACATCGCCTTGCTGGTGCTGAGCCCGGCCGTCCCGGACATCGGTCCAGGCAGCACCCGAGGTGGTAGGACATCGCAGGTGGCGGGGCGGATCACCGCATGATGAGGTCTCACGAACCGGGGTCGCGCACCTCACTCAGCTCGGCGGATGAGGTGGAGGTGACCGGGATGGAGCAACCGGCCCCCGATGACCGTGCCTCGGCACTGGCGTCCTGGACCGAGGACACCGCACCCCCTGAGGCGGTGGGGGACGGGCGTCTGGTCCTGGTCCTGGAGTCACTGCGGGGGCTCAGCGCCGTACGTCGCCGGGTGCGGGCCTTCCTGACGGCCGGGTGTGACCTGGTCTCGGAGGAGGCGTGCGAGGACGCCGTCGAGAAGGCCGTGCTCGTCATCGACGAGCTGACGTCCAACGCGTTGCGGCACGGGCAGCCGCCGACCTCGTTGCAGGTGTGTGATGACCCCCAGCGATGGATCGTGGTCGTGCGGGATGCCGCCTCGCACGTGCACCCGGCCCCTGCGGTGGACCGGCCGGCCGGAGCCGGGGGATACGGCCTGTACGTGATCGCCGACCTCACCGCCGCTCACGGAGTGCACTACGAGTCCGACCACAAGCTGGTGTGGGCGTGCATGGACAAGCCGACGGCGTGAGGTCCGGCATCGGGTGGACCCGCGCCGGGTGCGACGCGGACCTGAGCCGTGACCGCCTCGGGAGCGTGCTGCCCCAGCACCCGTCCCAGGCCGGGGTCCCCAGCCCGCGACGCCGTCCGGGCCTGCCGACCGCCCCGGTGGGGTGACCCGGCGTGCCTTCCCGGGACGACGGTGCTCAACCCCCGACGCACGACCTCAGGGCCCTGCTGGGCGCAGGTGAGCTGAGCGCGGGCCAGCAGCTGTTCCTGTCCACCGACTGGGCGGCCACGCCCATCGGAGCTCCGACGACCTGGTCGACGGTCCTGCAGGCAGCGATCAGCACGGCCATGAACACCCGTTTCGGGATGCTCGTGATGGCAGGCCCGGAGCTGGTCATGGTCTACAACGACGCGTACGCGCCGTTCATGGGTGCGCTCCACCCGGCGATGGGGCGCCCGCTGGCCCAGGTGTGGGCCGACGAGTGGCCGACCCTTCGGCCCATGATCGAGGCGGTGCTGACCGACCGGGAAGCCAACTTCTTCACCGACTTCCCCTTGCTGACCAGCCGCAACGGCTTCCCCGAAGAGGCTTGGTTCACCTACTCCTACAGCCCGCTCATCGACCCCCGTGGTGGCGTCGTCGGGTTGCTCAACACCGTCATCGAGACCACCGACCGTGTGCTGGCCACCCGGCGACTGGAACTGGCACAACACCTCGCGCAGCTCGGGACCACCCGGCACGCCGGCCTGGGGGAAGCCGCAGCTGCCGTCACCGCCGTGCTCGCCGAACACCGCGCCGACCTGCCGTTCGCCGGGGTGTACCTGCTGGAGGACCCCGAGGACACGGCCAGCGCACTGGCCTTCCGGGCCGGGCACGGGATCCCGTCCTCGACCGCCCCCTTCGGCTACGCGCACGCCCAGCTCTGGTTGCGCGCAGCGCTCGGTGGCGCAGCACAGACCGTGTCCGACATCGACGGGACCTGGGAGCCGGTGGTGACACCGGGGGAGTCCGGTAGCGGCGCGGCGCACACCGCGGTCGTCCTGCCGCTCACCCCACCTGGGCGGGCCACCCCCGTGGGTGTCCTGGTCCTCGGACTGAGCCCCCACCTCCGCCGGGACCAGGACTACCGGACCTTCCAGGAACTGGTGGCCAACCAGGTCGCCGGCGTGCTCGGGGACACGCTGGCCCACCTGACCGAACTCGCCGCTTCCGCGGCGAGCCGGTCGATGTCGGAGGCCCTGCAGCGCAGCCTGCTCACCGAACCGGTCCGAGACTCGCACCTGCAGATCGTCAACCGGTACCGCCCGGCCGTGCTGGAGGCCGAGATCGGCGGCGACTGGTACGACTCGTTCCAGTGTCAGGACGGTGCGACGTGGCTGGTGGTGGGCGACGTGGCCGGCCACGACCAGACCGCGGCCGCGACCATGGCCCAGGTGCGGAACCTGCTGCGCGGGATCGCCTACACCCTCCACCAGTCCCCGGCCGAGGTCCTCACGGCCCTGGACGCCGCCATGACCGGGCTGGGGGTCGGTCGGCTCACCTCGGTCGTGGCGATGCGCATCGAGCGCGGCCCCGACCGCGCCGTCGACGGTGTCCGACGCGTGCAGTGGTCCAACGCCGGCCACCCCGCACCGCTGGTCGTCCGAGCCGACGGCGAGGTGCGGGCCCTGCTGGCACCGGCCGAGCGGATCCTGGGTGCCGAACCGGGCAGCTCGCGCAGTGACCACGAGATGGTGCTGCACCCCGGGGACGGGCTGCTCCTCTACACCGACGGACTGATCGAGCGGCGCGGGACCGATCTGGACGACGGCCGGGCCTGGCTGGTCGAGCGAGTCGCCGCCAGCCGGCACCAGCCCCTCGATGACCTCTGTGACGAGCTGTTGTCTGCTGTCACCGAGCAGGCCGAGGACGACATCGCGCTGCTCGCGCTGCGCGCCCACCGCGAGGACCGTCGAGGTCGGGAGGAGGCCGGTCCCCCAGGCCGTCAGGGCGGCCTTCCCCCGACCTGACACCGGCGAGACGTTCGCACCACCTCGGGTGCGGGACGGCACACCGGGCACGACGCTGCCCGTCCCAGTCGACCCCGAGGCCCTGCTCGAGCTCGAGGACGCGGTGGTCGAGGCGGGCACCCCCGTCAGGGCCCGGCGCGCACCCCCGACAGGGGAGACGCCCGCCGGCCCCCTGACCCCGGGCCGCGGAACCCGGTCAGCCGACGTGCACGGGCGGGCGGCGGGCCCGG
>JAOPVM010000051.1 GCA_025966215.1 Klenkia sp. | reverse complement strand
AGACGTGGCCATCGTGCACAACAACTGCGTCCACCAGCACTTCAACGGCGACCCCGCCCGCCCGGCCCGGGCGCTGGTCATCAAGACGAAGCCGATGTACATGTTCATGAACATGCTCTTCCAGAAGCAGGTCGAACCGCGGCAGACCGAGCCGGCGCCCGGTGGCGCCGGCTTCCAGGTCCGCGAGGAGGAGCACGACCACAACCACCCCGAGGGAGGCTACTGACATGGCGTGGTCTGAGGCAGCCGCATGGGTGGCGGGGGCGGACAACGCTCCGCTCTACGCCGAGTTGTTGCGCGAGGCGACCGAGGCACCTGAGCGCAACGCCGGCCGGCGCAAGGTGCTCAAGCCGGCTGACATGCCGTGGGAGATGTCCCGTCAGGGGTTGCTGAAGCACCTGCTGAACGAGGGCATGGACACCCGCATGGAGACGGTCGACGCCTACATGCAGATCATCCCCGCGGGCAGTCGCTCGGGGAAGCACCGGCACCTGGCCGAGGAGTGCCTCTACGTCGTGGAGGGGCGCGGGTACGACCTGCACCAGGACTGCGACGTGGAGATCACCGACACCTACTTCTGGAAACCGCAGGAGGAGGTCAAGCGGTTCGAGTGGGAGGCAGGTGACGTCATCTACGTGCCCCCGAACACGATCCACCAGCACTTCAACGCGGACCCGGACCGACCGGCCCGGCTGATCTCGGCCATCAACCGGATCTTCAAGCACAGCGGGCTCAACGACCTGGAGCAACTCGAGGACGCCCCCGAGTACGACCCGTCGGTGACGCTGGACAGCGAGACGATCCGGCAGTACCTGCGTTCTCGCTGACCCGGTCCACCGACTGGACCGCAGGCCGGCCCGGGGTCACCCGGGCCGGCCTCCGGGCGTTCCCGGGGCTACGACTGCGCTGGTGCCACCTCGCGAGCCGACCCAGAGGTGCGGCCGCTGACCCCGTCAGGGCCGCTGGGTCAGTTCGCGGCGGGCCCGATCGGAGTCAGCCGTGGCCGACGACGTGGCGCAGCAGGGCCGCTGCGTCGTCAGGAGCCGCATGCCCCACCCAGGCGACGAACTGGTCGGGGCGCACCAGCACCAGCGGTGCCCCGTAGGCCTCTCGTCCTCCGGTCCGGGTGTCGACGACCACGGTCAGGGGGACGCCGGCGTCCTGTGCGGCTCGCTGGAAGGAAGCGACGTCAGCGTCGTCGGCGTCCAGGGCGAGCAGGGTGAAGTCACGCCCGAGGGCATCGAAGGTCGTGCCCCCCGCCGAGGACGGGAGCGGAGCCAGGTGGTGGCCTGACCGCGCCCGTACGTCGTGGGTGCCGTGTCCGCTGTTGGTGCCCCCGGGGGGGCCGCAGACCACGGGGGAGCCCTCGTAGTTCGGCTCGAAGCTGCGCAGGCGGCGGCCGAATCCTGCGGCGAGCTCGGCGAAGGCGCGCTCGAACGCAGGCCGGTCGACCTCGGGGTCGTGGGCCTCGAGGATCGCGCGGTCGTCCCGGATCCAGCCGCCGATGATGTCCTCACCCACGTCCCGGAACACCGCCTGCCGCTCGGAGCTGTAGGACCTCAGCAGCTCTTCCCCGCCCCAGCCGTGCAGGACGGCCGCCAGCTTCCAGCTGAGGTTCACGGCGTCCTCCAACCCGTTGTTCAGCCCGAAGCCGCCGTAGGGCGGGTGGGTGTGTGCGGCGTCCCCGGCGATGAAGGCCCGTCCGGCGCGGTACTCGTGGGCCACCTGGACGCGGAGGTCCCAGAAGCCGACGTGGTCGATGGTGGCGTCGAAGACGAAGCCGGCGGCGCGGTGGAGCAGCGCCAGGAAGTCGTAGTCCTCGACGGTGGAGCCTGCCGGGACGGGGGCGTGGAAGAAGAACTCCTCGCCGACGTCGACCCGGCCGAAGAACATCCAGTACCCCTTCAGCGCCGGGTGCATGACGCGGTAGGTCGACCGTTCGGGGAACCGTTCGAGCGCGGCGTGCAGCTCGGCCGAGCGGAAGACGACGAGTGCCACCAGCTCGTCGAAGTCGGTGCCCGAGCGGGGGATGTCGGCCTGCTCCCGCACGACGGAGTGCCCGCCATCGCAGCCCACGACGTAGTCGGCCTCGAACACCTCGTCGTCCTCGCCGTGGACCGTCCGCACCCGCACCCCGAGCCGGTCCTGGGTCACGTCGGTGACACGGCATCCCAGGTGGACCTCGACGTGGGGCAGAGCTGCGACGCGGCGGCGCAGCACCTCCTCGGTCCGGTACTGGGGCAGCCGTTCGTTGGCCCGGGCGTAGAAGGGGGCCACGAGTTCCCGCGCCGGGGCGGCCTGCCAGAACTCGCTGAGCAGGTCCCGGTAGACGGTGACCTGGCCGATGGGGTGGTCGTGCGGCATCGCGCGGGCGTCCCGGAGTTGCTGCTCCAGGCCCCAACCAGCGAAGTGCTCCATGGTCCGCTGCGACAGTCCCTGCCCCTTGGGGATGGTGGACAGCCCGGTGCGCCGCTCGAGGACGACACACGAGACCCCGCGCAGCCCGAGGTCCAGGGCCAGGGCCATGCCCACGGGACCGCCTCCGACGATGACGACCTGACGTCGCACGGGCACGGTGTCCTCCGAGATGTCGACGCGAGTGGTGAATGGTAAGACCATAGTGTCACCTGTCACGGCCGGAACGGGGCCGAGCAGGTCGCCTTCACCCCCACCAGGAGAACCCATGAGCCAGTCCACCGGAACGCAGTCCCGACCCCGGGCCCCTCTGCCCGGCGGCCTGGGTGTCATCGGCCTGGGTGCGATGGGAGGTCCCATCGCGGGCCACTCGGCTGCGGCGGGTGTCCCCACCGTGGTCACCGACATCGACCGACGGGCCGTGCGGTCCGCGGAGGACGCAGGTGCCCGTTCGGTCACCGGCCCCGCCGGCGTGGCGGCGGCCGTGGGCACCGTGGTCGTGACCGTGGCCACCGACGAGCAGCTGCGCGAGGTGCTCCTCGGTTCGAACGGGGTCTTCGCAGGCTCCCGCGAGGGAACGGTCGTGCTGTTGTCGAGCTCGGCGCTGCCGGAGACGTGCCGCGAGCTGGCCGAGGCAGCTCCTGAGGGTGTGTCGGTCCTGGATGCCGCGCTGACCGGGGGTGTCCGGGCGGCCGCTGCCGGCGAACTGACGCTGCTCGTCGGTGGTCCGGCCGAGGCCCTGGATGCTGTCCGGCCCGTGCTGCGGCCGTGGGCGGCGGCCGTCCACCGGCTGGGGGAGGTGGGTGCCGGCCAGGTGGGCAAGACGGTGAACAACCTCGTGCACTGGTGCCAGATCGCCGCCCTGGGCCAGGCCCTGGAGCTGGGGAGGCGGCTGGGCGGCGACGTCCCGCTGCTGCGGTCGGCCCTGCTGGACAGCCCGACGGCCAGCCGGACGCTGCGCGAGATGCACGAGATGCGCTTCACCTGGTTCGAGAAGGACCTGGCCAACGCCGAGGTGATGGCCACCGGTTCCGGGGTCGACCTGACCGCGGCGCGCGAGGCGCTCACCTTCATGCGCACGTTCGACATCGAGGCTGCGCGGCGGCTCCTCGCGGGCGAGGACCCGGGCCTGTACAGCTGACCGCGGTGCGCGTGACCCCACACGTGAGGGTCGGTCAGGCCGGCTGTCCTCGGGTGGACTCAGCCCCGTCGAGGTGGGCGACGTGGCGTCCTTGCTCGTCGAGCACGGCCCCCGACGATGAGCAGTGGTGTCTGGTGCGGGGGTGACGCCGTCAGGAGTGGGGGTGCTCGGCGTCCTCGACGCGCTGCGCCGTGCGGGTCAGGTGCGTGTGCATCAGCTCGGTCGCCCGCGTCACGTCTCCGTCGGTGATCGCAGCCACCAGGGACCGGTGTTCTTCCACGCCGTGCTGACCGTGGGTGGGGGCACTCTCGCGGGCTCTCTCCAGGGACCGGAGGAGCGCGTCGTGGAGGGACTCGACGAACATGGAGACGGCGCGGTTGTGCGCCGCCTTGGCGTACCGGGTGTGCCACTGCGCGGACAGTTCCAGGGGGTACTCGCCGGCCGCGACCGCGAGGTCGCTCCGGTCGCAGATCTCCAGGAGGGCGTCGACGTCCTCGGCGGTGGCGCGTTCGCAGACCAGCCCGACGATGCCCAGCTCGAACACCATCCTCGCCTCGGTGACCTCGGAGGCGCTGATGGTGGCCAGGGAGATCAGGTCCACGATGCCCTCGCCGACCATCCGGCTGCTGGGTGCGGTGACGAAGGCTCCGCCGCGGGCTCCGACACGGATCTCGACGAGTCCGTTGGCCTCGAGCACGCGGAGCGCCTCGCGCACGGTCACCCGGCTGACGCCGAACCGGGAGCACAGCTCGCGCTCGGAGGGCAGTCGGTCCCCCGCACTGAGCCGACCCTGTCGGATGAGGACGCGGACCTGGTCGACGATGACCTCGGAGATGCGGCCGATGCTGACCCGACTCAGGAGGTCCCCGGTCTCAGCTCCGGAGGCACCGCCGGTGGGCGTGGGCGGCGTCTCGGGCAGTGTCACGCTGTCATCCTAGGGTTGCGCAGGGAGGGCTCGAACACCCCGCGACCCACGGTCGTGCAGGTGGAGCGGGTGTGGGGGACGCCGCTGGACCTGGCCGGGCCTGCTCGATGCCGACTGCCGCGGTGACCATCGGGTCAAGGTAGCGGCCGCCGCGCTGCCGGGCTCGCCCCCGGCGTCGAGCCTCACCCGATCCGCCGGGGGCCTCGTCGACACCGCCGTCGGGGTCCTCGGTGCCCTCGAGGTCGATGTCGTACAGCAGGGGGGCTCCGGTC